>NZ_CALPDC010000027.1:0-40995 GCF_943193165.1 Weizmannia agrestimuris | reverse complement strand
CCCAGCCTTCCTCCAACTTCTTTTGTTTAATTGTTTTATCTAACTCCTCAAATACATCCCCAACCCATTGTGTAAAAACCTTCTGCATCAGAATTTTAATTTGTTCTTCAAATTCCATAAGACTCTTTGTACCCTTTAATAATCCAGCAATTATTGATATAATATCCATGGGAAGACCTCTCTCTAGATGTTCATTCAAGGTGTACATTTAGATGATAGAGTGTCTTCCCATTTTTTTCCACTCATTTGCCCCTTCGAGTAAAATTTTACACATACAAGGAGACAGCTGCAACCGGTCTATTTGTTCTTCTCGCAGACTTATGAAAGGAAATCAAACAATTTTGATGAAAACCCTTATATTTTTTTAATTTTTTTGCTATATTAAGAGTAAGACAAGAAAATTTTCATAAAACTTTAAGAAATGCCGTGTAAAATCCTATATAGATGGGAATACATATACAGATAAGGAAACAGTACGGAAATCCATGATAGATGAGGTGGTCGTATGAAAAAAAACCATGATCATTTAATAAAGATGATATCGGCCTTTTCGGAAATGGGAATTAAAACCTCTTTTACGAAATCCCGGCTGGAATTGTTCGAAGTGCTGGAAGGGAGAAAGTTGCAACCGGTTTACAAAAAACATTAATTCCTGTTTTGCGGAGCGGAAAAACGCGGGCGACCAAGCGATCGTCCGCGTTTTTTTGGTTTTGGCTTGCACCGAGGCAGGTTTTTGCTGCCTTCCATTACTCAAAAGCTTTTAACATTTCAGGATGTCCGGATTCATTTTGAAGCATGGACACGGGTTCCTGTTTTGCAGTTTGAACCGCCGGCCGTGCCGCTTTCTTTTTCACCTCGATATAGCGGATATGCATATCTTCCATTTCACTGATCGTAAAGGTGTAATCCCCGAATTCAACCGTGTCGCCCTGCTTCGCCTCGATCTTTTTGGTTAAAATCCAGCCGCCGAGGGTATCAATGTCTTCATCGGAAATTTGTGTGCCGAGCAGGTCATTCACTTCACTGATCAGTACTTTCGAGTCGATAATAAAGTGACCGTCCTTGACTTTCCGGATCAGCGGCACCTCATCCATGTCAAATTCGTCACGGATTTCACCGACGATTTCCTCCAAAATATCCTCGACCGTCACAATGCCGCTCGTGCCGCCGTATTCATCAAGCAAGACGGCCATGTGAATGCGCTCTTTTTGCATCATGACGAGCAGCTCATTAATCGGAATCGTGTCGATCACGCGGATAATCGGCCGGACATACGCTTCCAGTGACGAAGGGGGAGCCTGTTTTTTCAGTACATCGGTTAAGACTTCCTTTAAATTGATGATCCCGATAATATGGTCCTTATCTCCGTCAATGACAGGGTAGCGGGTAAACCGTTCTTCCTGCACGAGGTCCATGAACGTCCGGAGGGAATCACCTTTGGAAAGGGAGACAATCTCGGTTCTTGGCACCATAATTTCTTTCGCAATCCGGTTATCAAACTCAAAAATTTTATTTACATATTTAAACTCTGATTGATTGATTTCACCATTTTTATAGCTTTCAGACAGGATAAACCGCAATTCCTCTTCCGTATGGGCGACGTCATGCCGGGATGCGGATTCCATCCCAACCATTTTTGTAATCAGGCCGGCAGAACTGTTCAATAGCCAAATAAACGGGTACATCAGCCTGTGGAACAAAATTAACGGCTTTGCTGCAAGAAACGTAATGGTTTCCGCTTTTTGAATCGCAACTGTTTTTGGTGCAAGTTCTCCTGCCACAACATGCACAAAGGTAATGACAGCAAAGGCAAGGATGACGGAGAAAACGGCGCCAAAAGACTCCGGAAGATGCAACAGCCCGAACACGGGGGCGAGAAGATGCGATACGGTTTCTTCTCCGATCCATCCGATCAGAAGCGAAATGATGGTGATGCCCAATTGGCAGGTCGATAAATACTCATCAAGATTTGTGATGATGTTTTTTACCGAAATCGCTTTTTTGTTTCCTTCTTCGATGAGTTGGTCAATCCGGGAACTTCTAATCTTTACGATTGCAAACTCTGAAGCTACAAAAAAAGCGGAAAGTGCGATTAATATAAAAATCAGCACCAATTTAAATATGTCCAAATAAGTTTCCCTGCTCCGAATAGAGACGGGGCAGGAGTCACCTCCTGTATTTTTACAAAATTGAATGATTCTATTCCCGATTTTAGTGCCAAACCACTTCCCTGTTTAAAATGGAGGAAAGGGACTGGACGAGTGCCAGGCTGTCTCCCGATAATTGATTGCGCAATGTTTCTTTTTGCGCTTCCGGCAGTTTTTCCAGATTCGGTGTTATATCCTTCAGTTCCGTATTGAGCTGTTTTAGCTGTTCGGAGAAGAGGTTCAATTGCTGGATTAAGGCATGTGCATTCAATATGCCGTTCCTTCTGCATTCCAGTTTGGCCCGGATCGCCTTCAGCGGAAGATGCATTTTTTTGCATTCTTCTATAAACTGCAGTTCGTTTACGGCGTTTTCGTCATAAATCCGGTAATTTGCACCGGTACGTTGTGGTTTTAACAGCCCGAGCCGGGTGTAGTAATCAATGGTCCGTTTTGAAACATTGGCAATGGATGCTAATTCCCCGATGCGGTACAAAGCCCCATTGGAATCACCCCAATCTCTGAAAAAGCACACTTATATTACGACTATTATAAAACATAAATACCATACAGTCAAACGTATCGGTTAGAAATAAAATGTAATTAGGAAAATTCAATTTATTCAAAAGCAGGAAAAACCAGGTTGCGCAGCCCCCGTTAGGAGGAAGCTGCTTCCTGTTTTTTTGATACTTCCACATACAGGACGTGCGAACCTTCCATATCTTTTACTTTAAAGTCATACGATTGGAACGGCACGGAATCGCCCTTTTTTAAATCGTATTTCTGTGTCAACAGCCATCCGCCGATCGTATCCACATCATCATCGGGAATTTCGATCGCAAGGAGGTCATTTACATCTTCAATCAGCACTTTGGCGTCCAAAATATAATGCGCATCCCCGATCTTTTGGATAAGCGGGATTTCATCCGTATCAAACTCGTCCCGGATTTCACCAACGATTTCCTCTAAAATGTCCTCGACTGTAATAATGCCGGCAGTCCCGCCATATTCATCCAGTAAAACGGCCATATGGGTGTTGTCCTTTTGCATGCGAGCAAGAACACCCTGAATCGGTACCGTTTCAATGACATGGATAATCGGATTAATATACGGTTCAATCGTCGCATCATCCCTGAGATCCGGGTTTGAAACACAATCCGTCAGCACTTCTTTCATGTTGAGCACGCCGATGACATTGTCCTTGTCCCCGTCTGTAACCGGGTAGCGTGTATATTTTTCAGATTGTGCCAGCCGGATGAGATCGGCAATCCGGTCACTCTTGTCGACCGTCACTACTTCTGTGCGGGGGACCATAATTTCTTTTGCGATCCGGTTATCGAATTCAAATATATTGTTGACATATTTATATTCGGACTGGTTAATTTCACCGCTTTTTAAGCTTTCCGACAGGATAATCCGCAGTTCTTCCTCCGAATGGGTGATTTCATTGTCCGATTGCATGTCGTAACCGAGCGCTTTTGTCACAAGCCGCGAAGACTTGTTCAGCGTCCACGTAAAGGGATACATGATTTTGTTGATGAAAATCAGCGGTTTGGCGACGAGCAGCACAATATTTTCTGCTGTCTGGATAGCAATATTTTTCGGTGCAAGCTCCCCAACCACGACGCTGAAAAAGGTGATGATGAGAAAAGAAAGAATAAAGGTCACCACGTGGATGAGTGTCCCGGGAACATGGAGTTTGATTAAAAGCGGATTAAAAATCACCCTTAATGTCGGCTCGCCCAGCCACCCAAGAACAAGAGAAATCACGGTGATGCCCAGCTGTGTTGTCGACAGATAGCTGTCCAGGCTGGAGATTACTTTTTTGGCGGAAGCGGCTTTTTTGTTGCCTTCCGCAATGAGCTGGTCAATTCTCGATGTTCGCACCCTTACGAGAGAAAATTCCGAGGCGACAAAAAACGCATTGGCCCCGATTAATAAGACAATAATAAGCAATTTGATCGTCAGCATGGTTTGTCCTGCCAAGAGATGCAAAAACGAATCGTTTTACATGGCCCCTGATTCGGCAAGACATGCACCTCCTTAAGAGACTCTTCCTGTATACTGTTCCCGAAAAACAGGAGAAAAAACGGGGCTTGCCCGGGAACAAGAAAGTAATTCGTCGTTTTCTGTATATTCCTATCCATATTTTGAATCATTTCAATCAGAACTGCAAGCACAAGGCGCATCTTCTCCCGGTAAAAATGATCATACTGGTTTAGGGGGTATATGGTTTTGCATTTAGTGGAAATACATTATAATCATCAGTGAGGATAAAGGATGCACGATTTTCAGATAGGAATGAAATAAAAATCCAATTTTTTTGCCAAATTTGTTAAAATAAAATTATGAGAACTGGCAGGTTTTAGTCCATAACATGTTCTGCACAATCGGGGGTAATCGTTTGAAAAACCATGGTGGCAACAGGGAGCTCATATATGTTCACGCGAATGAAGTGAATCACTATGTTTTATTGCACGGCATCTGTTTTTATGAATTTTACCATGCTTTTCCCAATTTGACGAATCTCCTTCTTCTCCGTCATCAATTTGAGGCAGGCACTGTAAATTTACATACGCTGTTTGAATATGCGGATGAGGAAACGATCGGGCGCCTGCTAGAAGAAGACATTTACAGCTACGGGGATTTTTGCTGGGTGGATTTTGAGGATGAGGAAGGGCTCGATCTGCTGGAGGGGTATGAAATTGCGGAACTGCTGTATCTGAGCCATATGAAACATCATTTGCGGATGCCTTTTTACCGGAAATTAAATAACCATTTCGTCTATTTATCGCAGGATGACGGCTACTACAGCAAAATTTATTTCCGTTCTTTCCGTGATTTTTATGCGATGCTTGGCTATGTGGTTGCCGAGCGGATCAACAGGATCAAAGGAGAGAAACCGTTTCTGTTCGGGCGGAAAAAGCGGAAAGCATTGCCCGCTATCCCGGTGGAGGTGCTGTTGCCGCTTTCGGAGAAGATGAAGGAAGGGATGGTTATTTCGATGGAATATGCCGTGCAGACCCGGGTGCAAATTGAAATCCCGTTTTGGACGATCGGCGATTTTCATGATATGGATGAAATGCACGAAGAATATGCCGCCATCTCCGGCACGCCAATCGATGGAAAAATGGTCTATGATCGCAGGATGCAGGAATGGAAAATTTTAATTCATTAGACGTCCATGCTGCAGTGAAAAGTAGCTGGCGCGTTTTACGATAGAAAAGCGGGGAAGGAAGCCACCCCGCTTTTCATGATGCAAAATCCTCTTCAACGTCAGGGCCGATCCCCCGCATTTCAATGGTATCGGGTCCTGTTTTATTTTTAAAATGGATAGCGGCGGAAAACCTTTTTAGTAAAACCATCTTTAGGGCTGCAGACGACGGCGTTTTTTAACGGGCACCATCTTTCAAGTCGCAAAGCGCAACGGGAAACAGCCCCCTTTAAAAAAATCCTGAACAAATCGTGTTACACAAATGCCCGTTTTGCCATACAATAGGGAAGAAACTGAACAAATCAAAATGGCAAATTTGGCGCACACCGGGTGTGTAAAATGTTAAAATAGGAATATCCTGTTCGTATGATGGAGGATGACAATGAAAAAGAAAATCTGTTTGCTTTACGGCGGGAAATCCGCTGAACACGAAGTATCCCTGCAAACCGCCAAAGCTGTAATACAGGCCTTGGATCACGAAAAATACGATATTTACCCCATCTTCATTACAACGGAAGGGGACTGGATAAAAGGGCCGCTTTTAACCGGACCTGTTGAAACCGTGAAACAACTTGAGTTCCGTGACGGAAAGAAAATGGCCCCCAATGCGCTGTCAACCACTGTATCGGGTGAAAAAGGCGGCTATGACGTCATTTTTCCGCTGCTGCACGGGCCAAACGGGGAAGACGGCACCGTACAGGGCATGCTTGAACTGTTAAACCTGCCGTATGTCGGAAACGGCGTGCTTGCCTCTTCAGCCGGAATGGATAAAGTAATTATGAAAAACCTGTTTGCACAAGCCGGGCTCGACCAAGTGAAATATGTTTCTTTTATCCGGAGTGAATGGGAAAATGCGCTCGAAACCTGTTTTCAACAAGTGGAAGAAAAGACCGGCTACCCTTGTTTCGTCAAACCAGCGAATCTCGGTTCAAGCGTCGGGATCAGTAAGTGTAAAAACCGCACGGAGTTGGAAGCAGCATTTAAGGAAGCCTTTCAGTACGACCGGAAAATCATTGTCGAAGAAGGCGTCACGGCCAGGGAAATTGAACTTGGCGTGATCGGGAATGACGATCCGCAATGTTCCGTTGCCGGCGAAATTGTCGCGAAAAAAGATTTTTACGATTATAAAGCGAAATACGAAGACGGGGAAACGGCGTTAATCATTCCGGCCGATATTCCCGAAAAAGTGTATAAAAAATGTACCGAAGCTGCGATTACAGCATTTAAAGCACTCGACTGCTCGGGGCTGGTGCGTGCTGACTTTTTTGTGACAGAAGACGAACGGGTGATCATCAATGAAATCAATACGATGCCCGGATTTACACCGTTCAGCATGTTTCCGCTTCTGTGGAAAGAGGCAGGGCTGGATTACCCGCAGCTGATCGAAAAGCTGATTGAACTTGCCCTGGAGCGACATGCGGAAAAACAGCGGATTAAATATACTTTGTAACGGGGTTTGGAACCATTCTGAATGGTTCCCGTTCTGAATTTTAAGCGGACGAGATACTTTCCAAATCTTAGTTTGGAACCATTCTGAATGGTTCCCGTTCTGTTTTCAAGGAGGAAAAGAGCGAAAATGATCAGACGGACGATCCGGGAAATGACCGGAATGATCCATGTGGAAAACGGGGAACAACTGCAGCACAACGAAACGCTTGTACATGGCGTATGCATTGATTCGCGCAAAATCGAAAAAGGGAATCTGTATGTGCCGCTTACTGGCAGACATGCGGACGGCCATCAATATGTGGAAGACGCGTTCCGCAGAGGCGCAGCTGCATCCCTCTGGCAAAAAGATGTGCCAAACCCGCCGGCGAACGTGCCGCTTCTTATCGTGGAAGACACAGAGAAGAGCTTGCAAGAACTGTCAAAAAGCTACCGGAACGCCTTGCGGGCAAAAGTTGTCGGCATTACCGGCAGCAACGGCAAAACGACAACAAAAGATATGGTCGCCTCCGTCCTTTCCGAAAAATTTAAAGTGCAAAAAACGGAAGGCAATTTTAACAACCACCAGGGCGTTCCGTTAACGCTTTTGTCCCTTGATGAAGACACGGAAATCGCCGTAGTGGAAATGGGCATGAGTGCAAAAGGGGAAATTTCTTTCCTCACATCGATTGCCCGCCCGGATGTGGCCATTATTACAAATATCGGTGAGGCGCATATTCAAAATCTCGGTTCCCGTGAAGCGATTGCCGATGCAAAACTCGAAATTACAGAAGGCCTTCCGGAAAACGGGCTGCTGATCTATATGGGGGATGAACCGCTTTTGCAGGAACGGGTGCCAAACATTACCGGCATCCGAACAAAGACGTTTGGCAAAGGGCACGGAAATGATCTTTATCCGGTGGAATGGAAACAAGAGACAAGCGGCAGCGCGTTCCGGACAAATGCATCGGAAGATATCGATTTTTATCTGCCGGTCCTTGGTGAATACAATGTCATCAATTCGCTTGCCGCCATTCTTGCCGGCCGCGAGTTTGGCATGCCATTTGAGGAAATCCGCGCAGGGCTTGGGAAAACGAGGCTGAGCGAAATGCGGATGGAAATGGCGGACGGCATCAACGGTTCAAAAATTATCAACGATGCATATAATGCAAGCCCGACGTCGATGCGTGCGGCCATCCGGCTTGTGGAGCAGTTTGAAGGAACGGGCCGGAAAATCCTCGTGCTCGGGGATATGCTTGAACTGGGCGAAAAGGAAGCGGCGTTTCACAGGGAGGTTGGCTGCGACTTGAATCCCGAAAAAATTGATTTTGTTTTTACATATGGCAAGTTGGGCCGTCTGATCGCGGATGCTTGCGATTTTCCGGACAACCGTGTGTTTGCATTTGAGGACAAGAAGCGGTTGATCGATATGTTGAAAGGAAAAATCGGAGCCGGCGATTTGATTCTGGTCAAAGCCTCAAGAGGCATGCAGCTAGAAGAAGTGGTAAAGGCCATTACAGTTTCATAAAGGAAACAGCAAAGAGCCCCTCATACGCAGTATGGAGGCTCTTTGCATAAAAAGGCCATCGGGCAAAAACCGCACGCAAAAAACTATTTTTCCAGATAGTAAATGGCCGCTTCATACGGGCGGAACAGCGTGCTTGTGCCAGTATCTTCATAGTTTCCAAGCAGCAGGTTCCAGTTGCCATCCGGTTGATCAAAGCTTACCGTGTTTTCGCTTAAGTTGGCGGCAACGAGCAGCTTTTCCGATTCATTCTCCCTCGTGTATACGTACAAATGCGGATGGTCCGGCATCAGCAGCTCATACCGGCCGTTTGTAAACACATCATATGTATGCCGCAGCTTGATCAGAGATTGATAGTAATAAAAAATCGAATTCGAATCTTGAAGCGCTTTTGCTACGTTGATCTCCGGATAGCGGGCGTTCACTTTAAGCCACGGTTTTCCGGTTGTAAATCCGGCATTCGGACCGCTGTCCCACTGCATCGGCGTCCGTGCATTGTCACGTCCTTTTTTTCGGACAGCTGTTAAAAATTCATCCTTCGTCATGATTTGATTTTCCAGTACGAGTTCTTGATAAGCATTCCGGATTTCAATATCATCATATTCTTCGAGTTCAAGCGCGGCATTCACCATCCCGATTTCTTCCCCCTGGTAAATAAAAGGGGTCCCTTTCAGTCCGTGCAAAATGGTGGCAAACGCTTTTGCACATTCCGCCCGGTACGTTGTATCATTGCCCCAGCGCGATACAACCCTTGCCTGGTCATGGTTTTCAAAGTAGAGCGCATTCCAGCCGGTATCCGCGAGCGCATATTGCCAGCGGGAAAGGATTTGTTTCAATTCAATGAGGTCAAAAGGCTTCAGAGCCCATTTGCCGGCAGGGCTGCCTGGTTTCGTATCGACATCCATATGTTCAAAGTTAAAAATCATATTGAGTTCATGGCGGTCCGGCCCCGTATATTTCTTGGCGATTTCGACATCGGATCCAATGGCCTCCCCGACAGTCATGCAGTCGTATTTCGACAGCACTTCGCGGTTCATTTCCTGGATGAACGCATGGAGGCGCGGCCCGTTTGCATGATACTTGCCAATGTCGTATTTTTGCCCTTCCGGAAGTTCATAATCAGGAAAATCAAGAAACTTGGAAATCGAGCCGATCACATCCATGCGCCAGCCGTCCACCCCTTTATCCATCCAGAACTTCATCATATCGTAAATCTCTTTCCGCACTTTTTCGTTTTCCCAGTTTAAGTCAGGCTGTTTCTTTGAAAAATAGTGCAAATAGTATTGCCCGGTTGTTTCGTCGTACTCCCAGGCGGAACCGGAAAACATCGAACCCCAGTTGTTCGGGGGGGTGCCGTCCGGTTTCGGGTCTTTCCAAAAATAAAAGTCGCGGTACGGATTATCCTTCGATTTCCGGCTTTCGACAAACCAGGCATGTTCATCGGAGGTATGGTTCACGACAAGATCCATTACGATTTTAATCCCGCGTGCATGGGCTTCGTCAAGCAGGCGGTCTATATCTTCATTTGTCCCGAACATCTTGTCGATCTTGCGGTAGTCACGGATGTCGTAACCATTGTCATCCTGCGGCGAGTCGTACACCGGGCTGATCCAGATGCAGTCGATCCCAAGTTTCTTCAAATAGTCGAGCTTATCCATAATTCCCCGCAAATCGCCGATCCCGTCACCATTTGTATCATAAAAACTACGCGGGTAAATCTGGTAAACAACGGCTTTTTTCCACCATTCTGTCATGACAGCCCATACTCCTTCGTGTACGTATTTGTTAGATGGATGAATTCCCCGTATAACTTCAATTCAAGCGGTTCGCCTTCCAAAAGGGAGATGGTGACTTCTTTTTTGTTTACTTTCACTTCAAGGAGGCGGTGCCGGTAATTGATTTTAAATGCGTATTCATCCCAGTCTTTCGGTAAAAACGGCACAAACGACAATGTTTCATGGAAGGTGCGCATGCCGGCAAACCCGTGGACAATGGAAAGCCAGCTTCCGGTCATGGACGTGATGTGCAGCCCGTCTTCCGTATCATGGTTATAGTTGTCAAGATCAAGCCGGGACGTGCGCTTATACAGTTCGACCGCTTTGTCTTCTTTTCGAAGCTCAGCCGCTAGAATCGCATGGACGCACGGGGAGAGGCTCGATTCATGGACGGTGAGCGGTTCGTAAAATTCAAAATGGCGCCGCTTTTCTTCTATTGTAAACGCATCATTGAAGAAATAAAACCCTTGCAGTACGTCAGCCTGCTTAATATAACAGGAGCGCAGAATCCGGTCCCATGACCAGTGCTGATTGAGCGGCAGATCTTCTTTCGGGAGGCAGCTAACTGGTTTGATCGGTTTATCCAGGAAGCCGTCCTGTTGTAGAAAAATGCCCAGCTCTTCATCATACGGAAAATACATCCGGTCGATAATATCCTGCCAATGCGCGCGTTCTTCTTCCGTAATATTCAGCGCGGCTGCTTTTTCCGCACCGGTAAAATCAAGGGACGCAAGGGTATATTTAAGCGTCCAGACGGCAATCCGGTTTGTGTACCAGTTGTTGTTGACGTTGTTTTCATACTCGTTCGGGCCGGTGACGCCATGGATCATGTATTTTTTCTTTCGCTCGGAAAAATGGACACGGTCGGCGAAAAAGCGGCTGATCCCGACGAGGACGTCAATCCCGTACTGGCTGATGTAGTCTTTGTCGCCGGTGTAATTGACATAATTGTAAATGGCATAAGCAATGGCGCCGTTCCGGTGAATTTCTTCGAATGTGATTTCCCATTCGTTATGGCATTCGATCCCGGTAAAGGTGACCATCGGATATAAAGCGCCTTTCAGCCCGAGTTTTTTTGCGTTTTCATACGCTTCTGGAAGCTGATGGTAGCGGTAGAGCAGTAAATTTCTTGTGACTTCCGGCGTGGCAACGGCCAGATACATGGGTACGGCATAGGCTTCTGTATCCCAGTACGTCGCGCCGCCGTATTTTTCGCCGGTGAAACCTTTCGGGCCGATGTTTAAGCGCGGATCATCGCCGTAATAGGTCGAAAAAAGCTGGAATAGGTTAAAGCGGATCCCTTGCTGGGCTTCCGGATCGCCGGAAATGCGGACGTCTGCTTTCTCCCACCGTTTATGCCAGGCTGCTGCGTGCTCCTCGTACAGCTTTTCGTACCCGTTTTCCAAAGCCTGTTCAAGCAATTCGTAGGCGCGGGGGAGGAGCGCATCTTTTTCATAGTCCCGGCTTGTCGTGACAGAAACGATTTTATCCAGAAGGAGCGACTCGTTTTCGCCGAGCGTTTTTTCATATACGTGGCCGGCATAAAGCGTATCCGACTCACAGGAAGCAAGCGTTGCCTCCGTCAGATTGCCCATGGCGGCAGCTACGGTAAAACGGGGAACACCGAACGGGTTTTCAATTGTTTCCGTGACAACCGCGGCCTTGTCTTCCGTTGCTTCAGACTGGATTTCCGTCCAGAACATTTCATCATAATTGGCGTCTTCGTTTTTGACATTGCCGTCCAGGAAAGGTTTTAACGTGAGGACGGCCGGATTGCCAAGATTGGTGGCACGGATTCGGATCGCGGCAATTTCTTTATAGACAATGCTGAAAAAACGTTCAAATTCAATTTTGACTTTCTTGCCGGACTTTTCGACAAGATAGGAATGGCGCAAGACGGCATTTTTCATATCAAGTTCCAGTTGAAATTGTTCGAGCGGGTCCAGAAACAGGTCAATTTCCTCTTGATCAATCCAGACGCGCAACCCGACAAGATTGACTGCGTTAATGACCTTTCCGAAATAATCGGGATAGCCGACTTTCCACCAGCCCACCCTTGTTTTATCCGGGTACCAGACCCCTGCAATATACGTGCCCTGGTGATGGTCCCCGGAATAAGACTCCTCGAAATTCCCGCGCATTCCCATATAGCCGTTTCCTAAAGAAGTGATGCTTTCCTGAAGCCGAATATGTTCACGGTGGAGCTTCGTTGTTTTTAAAGTCCATTCATCTACATCGAAAAGCCGGTTATAATACATGAGAAATCCTCCTCGTCAGCATCTTGTATTTACATGTCGTCCGCCAGAAATTTTGTTTTTAAAAAAATCATCGCAATGAAAAGCACCATGCCCAGTGATTGGATCATCATCATCGTTGCAGCACCTACGCCGGCAAAGCCTGCCAACATGGCAATAATGGACGGAACCCCTGCTGCAGATAGTGTAATGGTTGCAGCCTGTCTCAATGACCGGATGCCGGAAGAACTTGAAAAACGTGTCAGCCAAAGTATCAGGGACACTGCCCCCATTAAAAGTATATTGCTGAAAAGAAACAGGATTCCGATCAGGCATGAAACAAGCGGAATCAGGTTGACTTTATATTGCCGGAACCAGAGAGCGCCGGCAAAAGAAGCAAGGTCACGGCCGTTTTGGATCGTGATCTTCTCGTTTCCGGCCGGGTAGCGGACGGAAAAGCCAAAGCCGTTTTCATCAGCCAGAATGAGCCGGTCTTTCCGGAAAAGGAGCGCATTTTTGTAATGCGTGACTTTTGTATGGTAACGGCTTTCTGAAACGGCAGCGGTTTTGCCCGGGTCAAAGGAGATAATCGTATCTCCGTGATCCTTTGTCCACGCGTTGCTGGATTGGAGCATGCCGTTTTGAAAGGAAAGGACGGCGTTTTGCCCGGTATATCCGGTTTGCACTGCTTCGTATAAATGCGGCGCCACTTGCTTTAAACTGATATTTCCTGCCCGCGCAAAAGAGAGTGAAAGCGGGGCAATCAGGCAGGCGTTTAAAAAGAAAAAAATGAGAATCAGTTTCCAAACGCCAAGCGCGCCCCGGTGCCGGAAGATTTTTACGGGTGAAACGATCGTCGCAAAATAACCAGCAGGGAATCTTTGAATCTGTTCCATAAGCAATCCCACATTTCAATAAAGTATGCTATGTTTTTTACAAGTTTTTTCCGCCCGGACCGGCAGCTGTTAAAGCTGTCCATCCCGTTACGCCCTTTATCCTTTTGTGCCGCCCGACGTCAGCCCGGATACAAAGTTTTTTTGCAGGAAGAAAAACAAAATACAGATTGGCAGCGCGGCTAAAATGGCGCCGGCAGCAAAGAGCGTCACCTTTTGCTGGGTCGGGTTGGAAATAAATTGCTGGAGGCCGACTGCCACGGTTAAATGTTCCGGTGTCCGGAGCAAAAATTTGGCCAGCAAAAAATCCCCGAACGGCCCCATAAATGCCCAGAGTGCCTGGACGGCAAGCATCGGTTTAACAAGCGGGAGCACAATTTGCCAAAATACGCGCAAATGGCCGGCCCCGTCAATTCTTGCAGATTCGTCCAAATCGCGCGGCACCGTATCGAAATACCCTTTCATCAGCCACGTATTCATCGGAATGCCGCCGCCAACATAAAGCAAGGTTAAAAACCAGTACGTGTCCAGCGCGTCCAGGATATTCGCCAGTACATAAAATGCGGTCAGGGCCGCCATTGTCGGAACCATTTGGATGATCAGGAAAAAGACAAGGCTGTACTTTCTTCCTTTAAAACGGTAGCGGCTGTAAGTGTAGCCAGCAAGGGTCACGATGACGACCTGCAAAACCATCGTTGCAACCGCGATGATAAGCGTGTTTTTATACCATTCCGGATACAGCGTCTGGGTAAACAGCTGGCGAAAATTGTCCAATGTCCAATGGGAATGAAAATCCAGCTGGAAGGAAACGATATTGGATTCCCGGAAAGCAGACGACGCCGTAATCAGCAGCGGGTACAGAATGATCACACTTAACAGGATTAAAAACGCATAGGTGAAAAACCGGTTCCAGAAACGGGTGAATTTTTGATTTTTCATTAACGCCTTCATACTACATCATCTCCTCATTGCCGAAAGCGTTCGTCTTTTTAAAGGCGATCATCGAGACGGCAATTACAATAAATGAAATCATAAGGGTAATCGCCGCGGCCATCGCGTACTGCGGCGATGTCCCGGTCGTCAGTTTATAAATCCAGGAAATTAAAATATCGCTCGACCCGGCCCCCGCTCCAACACTGCCCGGCCCGCCGTTATTAAAGAGATAAATAATCGTGAAGTTATTGAAATTAAATGTGTACTGGGTGATCAGAACAGGCGCGGTGGCAAATAAAATCATCGGCAGGGTAATCCTGCGGAACTTTTGCCAGAAATTCGCGCCGTCAATGATGGCGGCTTCGTATAAATCGCCCGGAATCGACTGCAGAACGCCGGTGACCATCACATAAATATACGGGAAACCGAGCCATGTCTGGATCATGATCAAGGCCACTTTTGTCCAGAACGGATCCGTTTTCCACGAGATGGCCGGAATGTCGGTAAACAGAAGATGGTTGAGCAGCGGAATGACCTGGGCATTGATGGCACCGATACTGTCATTGAAAATGTTGGAAAAGCTCATAATGGTAATAAAGGCCGGCACCGCCCATGGCAGCAAAAAAATGATCCGAAACAGCTTTTTCCCTTTGATAAAAGGCTGGTTTACCACACAGGCTGTTAAAATGCCGAGCACAATCTGGCCGGTGGTCGCGCATAATGTCCAGATGATTGTCCAGCTGAGCACACTTGTAAACGTGGCCCGATACGAGCTAAGCGAAAAAATATTTAAGAAATTTTTGATCCCGACCCAGTCAATCAAGCGGAAAGGCGGAATATGATAAAAATCATAGTTTGTAAAAGCAGTGAAC
This sequence comes from Weizmannia agrestimuris, assembly GCF_943193165.1. Taxonomy (NCBI): domain Bacteria; kingdom Bacillati; phylum Bacillota; class Bacilli; order Caryophanales; family Bacillaceae; genus Heyndrickxia; species Weizmannia agrestimuris. The sequence goes on along the minus strand of NZ_CALPDC010000027.1, from coordinate 25,980 downwards.
AGCGTCACAAGCACAGGAAAAATGATGACGAATGTCATGGCCACATAGGCCGGAATCGTCAGCAAATAAGGAAAGCCTGCATCCCATGCGTTTTTTAAAATGGCCTTGGTGGATGTGTTGGCTGTCCCCTTTAAGTTCCAGATGGCGGCAACACGCCGGGCATCATAAATATTCAGCAAATAAAAAGCTAGAAAAATTGCGATCAAAATGATTTGCAGGGAACCCTTGATCATCAGAAACAGCGAATGGTCAACCCGCGGGACAGAACCCAGCGTGATAAAATCGTTTATTGCCGGGATGCCTGCTACGATCATTTGGATGGCAAAAAGGATAAAAATAGCCAGAAAAAGGACGCCTTTAAAAGGCTGCTTGTTATAAAACTGGCCGAGCCCCGGAATCAGGGAGAAGAAGCCGGCTTTTCGGACATCCTTCAGTTTATTCGGTTCGGTTTCCATTTTGATTACCTCGTTTCTATATTGGTCTTTCCAAAAAATCCCGCTGGCAGATTTTCATGCTGCAGCTATAGAAAATGAGCGAAACATGGCTACTTTGTGCCTTTTGCAAATGGATGACTTGGTCTTACGTCCATGTGATACAGCGCTGCAGTTTTGCGGCAGGGACACCTTTTTGAAAATATTTCATTTTTTGTTGGCAGCAGATTTTTGTGGTCCGGATGCCAATCTTGAAAATACGCGCAGTTGACTTATGTTACTGGTGCTTTTTGCAACATGGACGCCAAACCTGGAAGTTTACACGGCTTTCAACCTGCTAACGGCCTAGCACCATATTTTGAAAACCAGGTGGAGCGTATCCCCACCTGGAAATGGATAAAGCGGATTATTTATTGGAATACTTTTGGGAAATATTGTCTTTGATCGTCTTCACCGCTGCATCGGCTGCCTGCTTTGGTGTTTTCTTGCCGCTCGCTGCGTCAAACATCGTCGATTCCATACCGGTCCAGACTTCTGCCATTTCCGGAACGTTCGGCATCGGCTGGTCGGATTTGTACTGTTCAACAACCGCTTTTGTCAGTTCATCATTTGTCGCAGCCGCTTTTTCGCGCGCAGTCGGGTTGGCAGGGATTTCTTTGTATTTTTCATAGAATTTGTAGCTGTTTGCGGAGTTGGTGACGTATTGAATCCATTTTTCCGCAAGTTTCGGTTCTTTCGTATAGTTGGAAGCAACCCATCCTTTTCCGCCGCCGAATGCTTCGTACTTGTGGCCGTTTGGAAGCGTCGGGATCGGGGCTACGCCGTAATTTACTTTTGCTTTCGCGTAGGTGTCCGCCGACCAAGGACCGTCAATGACGGCAGCCGCTTTGCCTTTTGAGAATTCTTCTGTTACAAAGTCGCCGGAGCTTTTTGTATCTTTCATTCCTTTTGGCCAAATATCTTTAAACCAGTGTGTGGCGTACGTAATGGCTTTTACGGAACCGGCATTGTTCAACCCGATATCTTTTGTGTTTGTGCCGTTATCGCCGAACACATAGCCACCGTAACCCGCGAGCAAGCCGTAAGAATAGTAGAAGTCCGTCCATTTAACAAGGAATCCTGTATTCTTTCCGGATTCGGATGAAAAATTATATTTGCTGTCTTTCGCCAATTTTTCAAGATCGGCAAATGTTTTTGGCGGGCTTTTCAACAAATCTTTGTTGTAATAAAGGACGAGCGTTTCAATGACGAACGGGACGCCGTAAACTTTGTTGTCGATCATGACTTGGCGCTGGTCTTTTGCATCATAGGCGCTAACATCTTTTTTGGACAGTTTAAGCAGATGCCCCTGCTGGCCGAGTCCGCCGATCCGGTCATAAGAAGCGAGCATCACATCTGGGGCTTTTCCTGCCGGGCCGTCCAAAGGCAGTGCTTCCAGCTGGTCAAACATCGGCTTTTTGACCACTTTTACAGTACAATTGTTTTTCTTTTCAAAATCGCCCTTAATACTGTTGACATAATCGGCATAAGATTCTTCCACGGAAACCGTGAGCGTCTTTTTGCCACCGCTGTCTTGAGAAGATCCGCTGTTTGTTTTTTTCGATCCCCCGCACGCGGCGAGCGCCATGATGACGCCCAAGACAAGCGTAAGCACGAACAGCTTCTTGAATACTTTCATTTCATGAACCTCCCTTTTTTGGTACAACTTTATTATAGAAGAGAGTGGAAAACGGTTACAATGTAAAATTTTCTGTTAACGGTAACAAAATGAAAAGCCCCCTGCCAATTATCCGGCAGGGGGGAGGGGTAGTTTGTGATTTTTAAAATCGCAATGGGAAGCGACGAATGGGTTTCAAGAACGCTACGGTCAGGGTCAGTTTGTGATTTCCAGAATCGCAAAGTCCATTGGCGGGAGGACAAGGGTTTTGCTTGAAACCGGTTTGTTTTCCCACGCGTCTTTTACGGTGTCCGGTTTTACATCCAGCTCGCTCCACGGGATGGCCTGTTCTTGGTCCGACCGGTTAAAGGCAAACAGCAAGGTGCATTTTTCCCCTTTGCGCAGGAAGCTGACCACTTGTTTTTCGTTATCGGTTTTCAGCCAGACGAGATCGCCGTATGTCAAGGTTTGTTGATGGTCTTTCCGGAAGCGGATCAGCTTTTTCATAAATGCGAGCATGTCGCGGTCCTGCTTGTCTTCATCCCAGACCATGCATTTCCGGCAAAGCGGGTCACCTGCGCCGTCTATTCCGACCTCGGTGCCGTAATAAATGCACGGCGAACCGGTATGCGCGAACGTAAAGGCAAGGGCAAGCTTCACCTTTTGCTTGTCGCCGCCTGCCTTTGTCAAAATCCGCGGGGTGTCATGGCTGTCAAGCATATTAAACAAAACCTCGTTGTTGGACTGCGTATAATGCATAAACTGCTGGTTGAGGCTGTGCATCAGTTTTTCGGCGGAAATTTTTTCATCCACAAAGTATTCAATTATCGTCTGCGTAAATGGATAATTCATGACCGAATGAAACTCATCGCCTAAAAGCCAGGGCCACGCATCATGCCAAATTTCGCCGAGAATAAAAACATTCGGTTTTTCGCTTACAACAGCCTGGTGGAATTTTTTCCAAAAAGCATGGTCGACTTCGTTGGCGACATCAAGGCGCCAGCCGTCGATGTCAAATTCACGGATCCAGTAAGTCGCAATATCGAGCAAATGCTGTTGCACTTCGGGATTGGCCGTATTCAGCTTCGGCATGCTTGTCGTAAAAGCAAACGTATCAAACGAAAGCGTATCATGCCCGTCAATGTTCCCGTTTTCGCCTTCGCGGACCGGGAAAGAGTGGATATGGAACCAGTCTTTGTAGCGCGATTTCTCCCCGTTTTTCATCACATCCTGCCACTGTTTTGAATTTTTCCCAATATGGTTGAACACCGCATCGAGCATAATCCGGATCCCGCGCTTGTGGGCTTCTTCCACCAGTTTGCGGAATGTTTCTTTATCGCCGAAATGTGGGTCAATCGTAAAATAGTCGAATGTATCGTATTTATGATTGGAAGGGGCTTCGAAAATCGGCGTCAAATAAATCCCGTTAATGCCAAGATCGGCGAGATAATCGAGATGGCCGATGATCCCCTCGAGGTCGCCGCCGAAAAAGTCGTCCACGCCCGGGTCTTTGCTTCCCCACGGCAGGGCATTTTCCGGAGAAATGGCGGGATTTCCGTTTGCAAACCGTTCAGGAAAAATCTGGTACCAAATGGTGGACTTCACCCAGTCAGGCGCCTTGAACATATCGGTTTCGTGCATAAACGGAAATTTAAAATAATAGTCGGGCACCCGCAGTGTATCTTCATTTGCCGGGTAAAAGCCGCGCCCGCCATAAAAAATGTCGCTGCCATCCGTGCCGGTAAGGATAAAGGCGTACTGCAGGCGGCGGTGCGGCGGACGGACTTCGGCAAACCAGACATCGTGCGCCTCTGTTTCAGCCTTTTTTTCCATTTCAAGGCGTTCAGATTCCCAGTGGTATTCCCCGTCTTCCTTTTTTTTAAATAAATACGGGTCTCCCCAAATGAGGACGGCTTTCTGAATGTCCCCTTTTTTCGTGCGCAGCTTCAGGTGCATCGTTTTTTTGTCATATATATACGCATCCGCGCTGAACGGCTGATGAAAAATTCCTGCAAGTTCCATCTTTTCTCCTCCTCTTATGCTACTTTTGTAATAAAACAAAGCATTCAAAAGGTGATAGCACCAGTTTGCTTAGCACCGCTTTGCCGCGATCGCCGTTGTTATTGAGCAGACATGCCCATCTGTGGCGGGTAAGTTCCGGGCAGGTAAAGGTCTGCAGTTTTTTCGATGTATTGCAGACAATCATGGCACAGCTGCCTTCATGCTTCCGTATATACGCGTAGATGTCCGGGTCCTCATCAGCCAGCATTTCCCAGCTGCCGGCCGTAAAGACAGGCATTGATTTTTTCAGTTCGATCAGCTTCCGGTAATAATGCAGCACGGAGCCGGGATCTTTTTCCTGCGCCGCTACGTTCACGGTCCGCGTATCTTCATTGATGCCGAGCCACGGAGCATATGTAGAAAAGCCGCCGTATCGATCATTGTTCCACTGCATGGCGCCTCTTGACGTATCTTTAGAGCGCTGTTGCACCATTTTTAAAATTTCTTCCTCCGCATAGCCTTTCTTTTTCGCAATTGTGGCAAGCCCTTTGATACTTGGGTCCTCATAGTCTTGGAGCCGCGGGAGCTTCAAGTTCACCATGCCGATTTCTTCGCCCTGCAGCAAAATCGGCAGCCCCCATTGCAAATACATCAAAGTAGCAAGCATCTTTGCGCTTTTTTCCCGGTATTTACCTTCGTCCCCGAAACGCGACAAGGCCCGCGGCATATCATGATTATTCCAGTAGAGCGAATTGAAGCCTTCCCCGTACAAGTCATGTTGCCACTGGGACATCGCTTTTTTAAAAGCAAGCAAGTCCCATTTTCCCTGTTGCCAGTTTTGCGGAATGCCAGGTTTTTTTGCTTCTGTGTCAAACCCTAAGTAGTTAAAGGTAATGATGCAGTCGCATTCTTCGCGGTCCGGCCTTGAATAAAGCCGGGCAAGCTTCGTGTCGGCGGAAGCTGTTTCCCCGATTAAAAAAGCTTCTGGATGCTTCGCTTTAATCGTACGGTTAAATTCACGGATATAATCATGGACACGCGGCAGGTTGGCATAATACTGTTCTGCAAGCACAAAGGCTTCTTCCGATTTTGTTTTAACGGGAAGAAAACGGGTGTCCTTTGCCAGGTGAATGACCGCATCCAGCCGGAATCCGTCCACACCTTTATCCAGCCAGAATAGGGCGATTTTTGCCATTTCTTCGCGCACTTTTTTGTTCTCCCAGTTCAGATCGGGCATTTTGTCGCTGAACAGATGAAAATAATATTGCCCGGTTTGTTGATCCAATGTCCATGTGCTGCCGCCGAAAAAGCTCGCCCAGTTCGTCGGTTCACGCCCTTTGACAGGGTCATGCCAAATGTAGTAATCCCTGTACGGATTTTCTTTGCTTTTCCGCGCTTCTTGGAACCACGGGTGGCGGTCTGACGTATGGTTCAGCACAAGGTCCAGAATGATTTTAAGCCCGCGTTTTTTCGCTTCCTTGATCAGGTGTTCCACATCTTCCATCGTGCCGAAAACCGGGTCGATTTTTTCGTAGTTGCTGACATCATAGCCATTGTCCACATGCGGCGATTCAAAAATTGGATTGAGCCAGATGGCCGTTGCCCCGAGATCGCGGATATAATCCAGCTTTTCAATGATGCCCGGGATATCGCCCACGCCGTCCCCGTTTGAATCTTTGAAACTGCGCGGATATACCTGATAAATGACATCTTTCCACCACGCATCTTGCAAAGCGGTTCACCTCCACTTTTCTTCTATACCCTTTCAACGTATCATCACCCCTTTATGTGGAACAAATTTTTCGGTGGTGTTACCGTTAACAAAATGCTTCGCGCTCACTTCGGCACTGTAAAAAAAATAAGCAGCTGATTGAAGGCTGCTTATTCACAGACGGTGGAGGGGCGGATGACCACTTCCGGTTCAAAAAACTGGTGCCCTTGGGATTTCCCGTTTTCCTGAATTTTTTTCAACAGCATGCGTGCACATGCTTCTCCCATTTTTACAACGGGCTGGCGCACGGTTGTAATATGGGGAGCGGAAATCCGGTCGAGAAACACCCCGTCAAAACCGGTGACCGCAACCTCACTTGGTATGGATAGCCGCAGCGATTGGGCGGCTCTAATCACGCCGAGGGCAATCCGGTCGCTTGCGCATACAAACGCGCATCTTTCCTTCCGGCTGGATAAAATTTTTTCCGCTTCTTGCTGGGCGGCGCTTGAACTGTTTTTGACCCTGCAAAGAAACGGCGGCAACCCGTTTGCTTCGGTTGCATCCAGATAACCTTTTTGTCTCGCAAACATAAAGGGCTCTTGCAGGTCAATGCCGAAAAAATAAATTTTTTTAAACCCGCGGCGAATGACATGCTCTGTTAACAGCCGTACGCCTTTTTCATTGTCCACATCAATAAAATCAAACCCTCTGTCATTTTGCCCGAATAAAATCACCGGTTTGGAAAATTCTTTTAAAATGGTATCGTAATCCTGGCTGCGGACACCCGTCGCAATCACACCGTCGCACTGGCCGATGTCCTTCGATTTCCGTGTGACCAGCTGAAGCGAGTAGTGGTTTTGGTCGAGCTCCCTGGCAATGCCGGCCAGCAAGTTCATATAATACGGCTCTGTTGTGTCCATTTCTTCCAATATCAGGAACTTGATGACCTGGGTACGGTTGGAGACGAGGGCACGTGCCGCATAATTGGGTACATAGTTCAACTGCTCCATCGCCTCATATACCAGTTTTTTTAAATCATCTCTAACCTGTTCGGGGTGGTTAAGGACCCGTGAAACCGTCATCTTTGAAACATTCGCCTGTTTTGCGACATCGGAAATGGTAACCATCACGCCTCATCCTTTATTTTTCAGAAGAAATGCGCTTTCAATTTTTTCAAAATCAAGGTCCCGGGTTCCTTCAACAAGGAAATCCGCCTGCTTCATTTTATCCGGCGTGCCGACCCCGACTGCAAACATGCCGGCCGCTTTAATGGCCTGGATCCCGGCTTCCGCGTCTTCAACCCCGATGCAAAAGGCCGGATCCGCGTCCAGCTTGCGGGCGCCGGTTAAAAAGATTTCCGGATCCGGCTTGCCGTGCTGAATGCGGGCAGCGTCCACGATTTCATCAAAATAGGAAGCTATCCCCAGTCTGTCGATGACAAACATGGCGTTTTTGCTCGCGGAAGCCAGCGCTGTTTTTATTCCCCTTTTCTTTATATCTTCGAGCAGGTTGTGGATGCCGGGAAGCAAATTGGCAGGGGAAATTTGGCGGATCAGTTCTTTGTAATACTCATTTTTCCTGTCCGCGAGTTCGTTCAGCTTTTCTTCAGGAAGGGAAGGCTCCGGCCGGGCGTTCTCCAATATTTTCTTTAAAGAGTCCATGCGGCTGAGCCCTTTAAGCGCTTCATTAAAATGGCGGTCAAAAGGAACCTGCAGCTCATCAGCCAGCTTTTTCCATGCTAAGTAGTGGTATTCCGCAGTATCTGTGATGACCCCGTCTAAATCAAAGAGAACGGCTTGAATATGTGAAGCTGCCATTGACAATTCTCCTCCAACTTATAAGTTTGATTGCTTTTTATGATAAGTATACGGGAAATTTCTCTTGAAAACTAGGGAACAAATACAAGTTGCCTGCTGAAATCAGCCGAAAAGGCGAAAAAGATCCGGAAAAAGCGAAAGAACCGGCGAAAAGCCGGAAAAATCCGGCGCATTTCGAAAAACGCGGTATAAATGAAAGGATTCCATGCCCACTTCAGAAATCATCCCTTTATTTGAAAAAAAGGTGACTGAATCGGCAAAAAGGGCCGGACGGTAAAAAAGCGGGCGGAAAGCAAGAACGTGCTGATTTTTTCCGGAAAACCAGCGAAAAGGTACAAGAGTTCGGCGGGACTTTTGTTTGCTTATGCTACAGACTCTTGACCGCCTGAATGCCGAAATAAATGCCGAAACCGACAAGAGACAGGCCGGACAGCCTCGAAATGAAAAGAATCAAACGGTTGGTTAGCAGTTTTCCGAAGCTGCTTGAGACGGCAGCCATCGAAAAATCCCACAGCGCCACCCCCAAAAAAATGGCCAGGCTGTAGAGGAGAAACTGCTGCGGGCCTACAGATTCAGCTGTTTTTGCAAGCACGGAACCGTAAACGCCGAGCCAGAATAAAATGGTGAGCGGATTGGTCAGAGACATCAGAAAACCGGTCAGGAATGATTTGGACAATTTTTCTTTGTTTCTCATCAAACCGGAAATCGGCTGATTGGCTGCAATCATGCTTTCAATGCCGGTGTATGTAAGGACAAAGCATCCGAAAAACCAAAGGAATGATTTTACAAATCCGATGCTGAGCAAATGGACGACACCGAGATAAACGAGCAGCATATACAAACCGTCCGCTGCCATGGCACCGATTCCGAGCAGCCATGAGTGGAGAAAGCCATTTTTAATCCCCTTGTCAATTTGAGCGGCATTCACCGGCCCGATCGGCGCAGCAAGCGACAGCCCAAGAAAAATATAACTAATCATGCTTTCCATCATTTTCCTCAGCCTTTCCATCATGCGATTGATATATTTGTATTCAGAAACCATAGCCTGTACAACTAATAAAAGCAAAATGGATGCCATAAATGAAAAAAATGAACCCAAACGATGAAAGTGCATAAACAGAGTCGATGGGTTAAAAGTGCGCCATTATTCTTCCGTGGATTGAAGAAATAAAAATCTTAAATTGCAATATTAAATGCAACAAGTATTGAAAGACCAGATAACCCATGATTAAGTAGAATCGGGACACGCTGCGCAACTTGACGTGGAGTGGCGGGCATGGTAGCCTGGTTGGCCCAGCCAGTACCGTATACCTGGCTTCATGGCTGGTAGCCATGCCCGCAGAGACTCTTTGTCAAGTTGCTAAAAACCAACCCTTTGGGTTAGCTGGCTTAAGGTTAAGAAGCTAAGCCAGCTAACTCTATTTGGAAACACTCCTCAGGTGTACGATAATTGAGGATCTTCCTTGGAAGATGGTTACGCCAATTTTCAACATAGGTAATGGTTTCGTCTGCCACAGAGGAAATGGGTCTCCCCTTTGGTATGAAGCGCCTAATAAGGCCATTATGACGCTCGTTGGTTCCTCGTTCACAGGATGTGTAAGGGTGTGTAAAATAAACCTCTGTTAGATCTTTTTCAACACTAAGGCCGAGGTCAGCAAATTCAGAACCGTTATCAGCTGTAATGGTTTTAAACACTTTAGAGAACCGATTACCGTAAGACACTTTCAACTGAGATATGACTTCTGAAACGGATAGACTATCCTTGGCTGTCACTCTCAAAATTATTTCTTTACGGGTTTTGCGCTCAGTAAGAGTCAATAAGGCCTGATCTTTAGTCTTCTTTCCTATAACCGTATGGCGAACTGATTTTTTAAATCCCAAACAACATGTGGCCAATGCCGATGTCGTACGATTACTTCCACAAGTGAATGTGAAGGCTGAAACGGAATATGGAAAAAGAGCCTTCCCTGTGTTCCGTTTTTTGGAATTTTGTCCTTGCATTCTGGTTTCGGCAGGAAGTTTTCAATATAGCGGCGACCATTGGTACCGAAAAATTGAAAGTCCCAAAATGATTGTGAAAAAACCACGGCTCCATATTCGTTGAAATCTTGCCGTATTCATGTTACGATTACCGTACATCGTTTACGCTTTTAGCTGACAATGCTCAAAAGAGTATATTTTTTTGCCGAAAAGGGTAAAACCCTAAGGAAGACATGCGGCCCTGTTGAACGTTTAGAAGGAGATTGAGAAGATTGACGAAGTTTTCAGAATTAAATTTAAGCCCGGCGATTTTAAAAGCTGTGAAAAGAATGGGATTTGAAGAGGCATCGCCGATTCAGGCAGCCACCATTCCGCTCACCATGCAAGGGAAGGATATTATCGGCCAGGCGCAGACAGGTACGGGAAAAACTGCAGCATTTGGCATACCGTTAATTGAAAAGATTGATCATAGAAGCCGTAATATTCAAGGAATCATTATCGCGCCAACCCGCGAGCTTGCCATTCAGGTATCTGAAGAATTGTACCGGATCGGCCAGGATTCGCGCGTTCATGTGCTGGCTGTTTATGGCGGCCAGGATATTTCGCGTCAGATCCGTGCGCTGAAGAACCATCCGCAAATTATTGTCGGAACACCGGGACGGATTCTTGACCATATACACCGGGGAACCTTGAAACTCGACCATGTGCATACGCTTGTGCTTGACGAAGCGGATGAAATGTTGAATATGGGCTTTATTGATGACATTGAAGCCATTCTTTCCACCGTGCCGAAAGACCGCCAAACGATGCTGTTCTCGGCAACCATGCCGGATCCGATCCGGAAAATTGCCGAACGCTTCATGAACAACCCGGAACTTGTCCGTGTGAAAGCAAAAGAAATGACCGTTCCGTCTATTGAACAATACTACGTCAAAGTCCAGGAACGCGAAAAATTCGATGTATTGTCAAGGCTTTTGGATGTACAGTCTCCGGACCTTGCGATTGTGTTTGGGCGCACGAAGCGGAGAGTTGATGAACTGGCGAATGCCCTGAACTTGCGCGGCTATCTTGCAGAAGGTATCCACGGTGATTTGAGCCAGGCGAAACGCTTATCGGTACTCCGGAAGTTTAAAGACGGGAAAATTGATGTGCTTGTTGCCACCGATGTTGCCGCACGCGGGCTGGATATCTCGGGTGTAACCCATGTTTACAATTACGATATTCCGCAGGATCCGGAATCCTATGTGCACCGGATCGGAAGAACGGGCCGTGCCGGACGGGAAGGCATGGCAATGACCTTTGTCACGCCGCGGGAAATGGGCTATCTCAAAACGGTTGAACAGACAACGAAAAAGAGAATGCTCCCGATGCGCCCGCCGACCTGGGATGAAGCGTTTGAAGGGCAGCAGCGCGTCACCATGGAACGGATCGGGGAAACCATCAAAGAAGGCAATATTGATGAATATATGTCGGTAGCGAAGGAGCTGCTTGCAGAATATGACCCGGCTGAGGTCACGGCAGCTGCTTTGAAACTGATGACGAAAGAGCCGGATAAAACACCGGTTCATATTTCAGAAGAACGGCCGCTTCCGCATAAAAAAGACCATAGCAGACGGGGCAAGCCTGCAGGGTCCTACAAAGGGTCTTACAATAAGGGAAGAAAGCCGAGAAGAACAACAACAAACCGCAAACCATTTTAACCAAACGAAGGCGGGGCCAAAAAAATAGAGCATCATCAGCTTTACGAGCGGGTCGGTTTGTATCCGGCTGCGACTCTTTACAAGTAAAAATGCCGGTATGGCAAAAGTTGCCGGCGCCCCATTAAAAAAGCAACGGCAGCTCCCGTTGCTTTTTTTAAAGCGGAAGAATCCGCTTTTTTTCGTAAAAGCCTTTCCCCCGAGCAGCACGCCGGTAATGCGGCTGAAAAGAATTGGCTTTTTTTAAAGCGGAAGAATCCGTTTTTTTCGTAAAAGTCATTCCCCCGAGCAGCACGCCGGCAATGAGTCCGGAGAATTGACTTTTTCTAAGCAGGAGAAGCCGCTTTTCTTTGCAAAAGCATGCCTCCGAGCAGCATGCCGGCAACGAGTCCGGAAAGATGGGCTGTGTGGTTGGCACCAGGCTGCATCATAGCCGTTACAACGGAAATGACCGCAATCGATAAAATGGTTTGCCGGCTTGTTTTTGGCACATCTTCCCCGACCCAGACAAGGGCGACATATGCGCCGATCAGGCCGAACAGGGCACCGCTCGCACCGGCATGGGAATAGGTAAGCGGAAGCAGAAAAAAAGAAGCGAGATTGGCGCAGCATCCGCAGCCAAAATATAATAGGGTAAACTTCCATTTTCCGGCCAGCCGTTCGAGACAGGGGCCGAGCAGCAAAAGGGAGAAGGAATTCAACAGCAGGTGGCTGAAATCAATATGGACAAAAACAGGGGAGACAAGCCGCCATATTTCCCCTTGGGCAATATAAAGGTTCACACCGGACAGTGTTTCATAAAGGGTTTGTGTTGGTAAAACCGGAAGCCGCATGGCCGCAAACAAGAGGCACTGGGCCAGGAAAATGGCAGATACGACGGGATAGGAACCAATAAAAGCAGAAAAGCGGATCGGGCGGATCAGCATTGCAAATACTCCTTTCAATGGAAAAGCTCTATTTATACATATGCCGGTAATGACGAATTAGACGTCCGGCCTGCTTCTAACCGCAACCGCCAGCAGGATGGAAAAAGGGATAGCCCAAATCCGGCGCGTATTTTCAAAAAGGGCCGAACCGCCATCATGGATACCAGCAGAACGATTTACCGGCGCATATTTTCACGGAAGGCAGAGGCACCGCAGCAGCGTGAAAATCGGGTATCGGAAATTTTGTGGTTTATACTCTGGAAAAACAGAAGGTGAGCACATGATCAAAGGAATTGGCATTGATATTGTCGAGCTTGAAAGGATAAAAAAGCTGTATGAACGGCAGCCGCGGTTTCCGGGGCGGATTTTAACAAAAGCGGAGCAGCAAAAGTTCTGCAAGTTGACAGAAAAAAGGAAAATTGAATTCCTGGCCGGCAGGTTTGCGGCGAAAGAAGCTTATTCCAAAGCTTTTGGCACGGGGATCGGGGGCGCGTTGTCTTTTCAGGAAATTGAAATCGCAAAAGATGAAAATGGCCGCCCGTATTTTTCAAAGCCGGCAGAGCCCCATGCCCATTTGTCGATCACGCACAGCCGTGAATATGCATTCGCCCAAGTGATTCTGGAAGACTGAAGCTATAACGTTTTTTCAATTCCCCATCATACAGGCCCGGGTTGTCTCATATATTCAGAGTAAGAGAGGAGAGACAAGGCACGGGCTTTTGATGAAGCCTTTCTCTTCATAAGATTTGAGACAATAAAGGGGTTGAAAGGATGAAGAGAAAGTACTGGGTTTTGTTTGCGGCGCTGTTTGCCATTTTTCTGCTTTCCGCCTGCGGAGCGAAAAAACCGCAGGATGTGGCCGGAAAATTAAATGAAAAAGTGGAGAAGATGGACGGCTACAAGCTGAATGCGAAAATGACGCTGAAAACGGGCAATGAACCGCGGACATACAATATTGAAGTTTGGCACAACCGGCCGGGATATTACCGTGTCAACCTGAAAAATGCGGGCGAGGGGCAGAGCCAGATGATTTTGCGCAATAAAGAAGGCGTGTTTGTGGTCACGCCCGCCCTCAACAAAAGCTACAAATTTCAAAGCGACTGGCCGAACAACACAAGCCAGGCGTACCTTTATGAATCACTTGTGAAAGACATATTGAAAGATAAAGAGGCAAAGATGACGGTGAAAAAGAACCGATATGTGTTTGAGACGAAGACACGCTATCAAAACCATAAGATGCTGCCGTACCAGCAAATTACTTTTGACAAAAGGACGCTTGCACCAGTCAGTGTGAAAGTGATGGACACGGACCGCAATACGCTTGTCAGTGTGCTTTTTACGAAAGTGGATTTTAATGCAAAATTCGACAGCAACGCGTTTGACACGAAAAAAAATATGACAGGGGCGAAACTCGAAGTGCCGGTGGACGGAAAGGTCGGCAACAAAGAGTTTTCGGTAAAATATCCGACGGCAAAAATCGGGGGGACGACGCTGCTCGATGAACAGGAAGTTGCCGTTGCAAACGGCAAGCGCGTTATTTTGACCTATACGGGCGATAAAACGTATACGCTGATTGAGGAAAAGGCAGAGGTACTCCCTGCTGCTTCCACAGAACCGATTCCTGCAAACGGGGAAATGGCGGATCTCGGGTTTGCGTTCGGGATCAAGACAGGCGACTCCCTGTCCTGGACGGTGAACGGTGTCGAATATACGCTTGCCTCCAAATCGCTCACGGCTGCGGAAATGATGGAAGTCGCCCAGTCTGTCGGAGGAGAACCGGAAAAATAAAATGCGGATAACCCGTTCGTAAGCACTAAAAGCACAAGCCCGCAGCCATTCTCTGCGGGTTTTTTTCTTGATGCGGTTACAGCATGTTGCTTTCGGCAATCCGTCCCAAACCGGTTTGATAAGACTTCCTTTTAAAAACCATTGACAACGCTGGCTACGCGTTCGATAATCAGGATATGGAATCATAAAGGAAGTGTAATCATGGCTTTTTACCGGGATACATGGGTGGAAGTCGATTTGGATGCCATTTCGGAAAATGTCGGAAATATGCGCCAGCTTTTGCCCGAGCATACGCAAATCATTGCGGTTGTAAAAGCGAACGCCTACGGGCACGGCGCGGAATATGTGGCGAAAACCGCGCTTGCATCCGGAGCTTCAGCGCTTGCGGTTGCATTTTTGGACGAGGCGCTCGCGTTACGAAAAAAAGGGATTACCGCTCCGATACTTGTTTTGGGGGCAGCCCGTCCGGAAGATGCCGGAGTCGCGGCTGAAGAAAACATCTCCCTGACTGTTTTTCAAAAAGACTGGCTTGAGGAAGCAGGCCGGTATTTAACCGGGCGGAAACTATCCGTCCATCTTAAATGTGATACCGGAATGGGCCGGATTGGCGTAAGAACCCTACAGGAATTAAAAGAAGTGGAAAAAATCGTGAACCAACAATCCTGTTTCTATTTTGAAGGGATCTTTACCCACTTTGCGACAGCGGATGAAATCGATACGACTTTGTATGAAAAGCAATATAGCCAGTTTCAGGATATGGTTTTAAACCTCGAACACCGCCCGCCGTATGTGCACTGCGCAAACAGCGCCGCCGCTTTGAGATTTGACCAGTCTCCGTTTAATGCTGTCCGTTTCGGCATTGCAATGTACGGGCTCTCCCCTTCGCCCGCCATCAAGCCGGTTTTGCCGTTTCCGTTAAAAGAGGCGTTCTCCCTTCATACGAAGGTGACGCATGTGAAACAAATCCATGCCGGGGACACGGTGAGTTATGGTGCCACTTATCAGGCTTCCGGCGATGAATGGATCGCCACGCTGCCGATTGGATATGCAGATGGCTGGATCCGCAGGCTTTCAGGTCAGGAAGTGATCATTGACGGGGAAAGAGCGCCTATTGTCGGCAGGATTTGCATGGATCAATGCATGGTCAAGCTTGCCCGTCCGGTTGCTGTCGGGACAAAAGCAACCTTGATTGGAAAGCAGGGAGATTTGTCCATTCCTGTTGACGAAATTGCCGAAAAGCTCGAAACCATCAACTACGAGGTTACCTGTTCCATTTCAAGCCGGGTGCCGCGCATTTTCCTGAAAAACGGGAACGATGTCGCGGACGTGTCGAATCCGGTCCTTGAAGGTTGAAAAATGTTTTGGCGAATTTTGAATAATGACATGATTTTTTTGCCGATAATAGACAGGAATGGTGATTTGGCCTTTGCATATAGTGTATTTGATGGTATGATGAAAAGGGAATGGAAAGTAGAAACGGTGTCTAGTGCGTGGAGGTGTAGCAGGTGTCTGAACCTATTTCAACAGAAATTTTAGTCCGCTTGCCGCAGCAGCTGTTGACGGAATTGGACGGATTTGCTGAAACTGAAAATATGAATCGCAATGAATTAATTTACCGTGCCACAAAAATGTATTTAAAAGAACGGAAAAAACGCCAAATCCGCGAAACGATGAGGCGTGGTTACATGGAAATGGCAAAAATTAATTTGGCGATTGCCTCCGAAGCGATCCAGGCTGAATACGAAGCAGAACATACAGTTGAAAGCCTAGTAAGCGGGGGGTAATCCTTTGATTGTTAAGCGTGGAGACGTGTACTTCGCCGATCTATCTCCGGTGGTCGGCTCCGAGCAGGGAGGCGTACGTCCTGTCCTCATTTTACAAAACGACATTGGAAACCGTTTTAGCCCCACTGTCATTGTTGCCGCGATAACAGCGCAAATCCAGAAAGCAAAATTGCCCACGCATGTGGAAATTGATGCAAAGCGTTACGGTTTGGAAAGGGATTCTGTGATATTGCTTGAACAAATACGCACAATCGATAAACAACGCTTAACGGATAAGATTACGCATCTTGATGAAGAAGTCATGGAAAAAATTGACGACGCCCTGCAAATCAGCCTGGGACTGGTCGAATTTTAGGAACGCTCTTTTTAAAGGGCGTTTTTTCATTCGGCAGGCTTTGCCATTCTTAAAATAAGCTGGAACAAAAGAGAGATCATCCCGTCGCCCGTTTTAGCATATTTTTTCACGTGCTGCGGTCAAACATGCGAAACCCACCTTCAAAAAAAATACAACGAATGTGGTTTAACCCTATCTGAAAACGGGTATATGATAACGCTATAAGATAAACCGAAGAAAATTTCCGGAAAAATGCTGCTTTTGCCCGATTTCTGTGCCATTTACATAAAAAATATTTTCCGGTTGCCGGCAAAAACAGATATAATAACTTATAAATCAAATGGATTTTTCTGTGTTTTTTCAACAAACCGGTTCAGAAAAAAGCCATCCGCCGGGGCGAAAGGCAGCAGTTCATTTGTTTTTGTGCAAGTCTTCCGGAAAAGCCCGGCATGTCTAAAGCAGGCTGTCAAAGAAGGGCGCTTCAAACTGTTCGGAGGAAAGAGGGTTGATCATGCAATCATATTTAGCGAAATTTATACCAGAACATAAAGATGAAATACTGGATGAATGGATGAAAAGCATGAAAGCAAAAGGCGGTGCCCCGTTTCATTTTGATGAAGGGGTGGTGTTTGAAAAAACAAGCCGGGATTTTGTCGAAGTGATTCTTGCGCGGTTGACGAAAGGCAATCACGAATACGAGAAACAGCTCGGCGAGTTTTCCGAAAGAATCGTGACACTGGGCTGGCCGCTCACTTTTGCAACGACTGGCATTCAAATTCTCGGGGATATTGTTTACAACCTGATGATGAATAACAACCCGGATGTCGTGTTTGAAAAGCACCAGGAATTTTGGGAAATCTTCCGGGAATGGACCAATGCCGTTCAAAATGAATTTGTCAATGCCTACACCACCATCTGGGAAAAAACCATTTCGCTTCAGCAAAGTGCGTTAAAGGAATTGTCCGCCCCCTTGATTCCGGTGTTTGACAAAATTGCCGTCCTTCCATTAGTCGGCACCATTGACTCGGAAAGGGCAAGACAGATTATGGAAAACCTGCTGTACGGCATTGTGAAAAACAAGTCGGAGGTGGTACTGATCGACATTACGGGCGTGCCAGTTGTTGATACGGTTGTTGCCCATCATCTCATTCAGGCGGCAAATGCTGTCCGGCTTGTCGGCTCCCGCTGCATGCTTGTCGGCATCCGTGCTGAAATTGCACATACGTTAACAAATTTGGGAATCAAATTAAATCATATTACAACAACGAGTACACTGCAAAGAGGAATTGAACAGGCTCTTGAAATGACAGGGAGGAAAATCGTAGAATGGGAGGGTTGATTGATGCGCATACCCATTTTAAAGCTGGGAAACTGCCTGCTGGTCTCGATCCAATGGGAGCTTGATGACCAGACAGCTTTGGAGTTTCAGGAAGATTTGCTTAAAAAAATATACGAAACGAATGCAAGCGGTGTTGTCATCGACATCACCTCTATCGATTTTATTGACTCATTCATCGCAAAAGTGCTGGGCGATGTGGTCAATATGTCCAAAATGCTGGGCGCAAAAGTGGTCATCACCGGAATCCAGCCTGCAGTCGCCATTACCCTGATCGAGTTGGGAATTACGATGGAGGGCGTCATGACGGCACTGGATTTGGAAAGCGGCCTGGAGAAATTAAAACAGGAATTGGGGGACTAGCTGTATGGATAACCATTCCTGTGTAAAAATTTTGAATGAGTGGGATATTGTGGCCGCCCGCCAGCTTGGGAGAAACATTGCAAGGGAGCTCCATTTCGGTGCTGTCGACCAGGCAAGAATCACAACGGCCATCAGCGAACTCGCCCGCAATATTTTTATATACGCAGGACAAGGGGAAATCCGGATTGAGAAAGTTCTGCAAGACGGGAAAAAAGGGCTGAAAGTGATCGCTACAGATAAAGGGCCGGGGATTGAAAATATCCGGAAAGTAATGGAAGACGGCTATTCCACATCCGGAGGGCTTGGGGCAGGCCTGCCGGGAGTAAGACGCCTGATGGACGAATTTGATATCGTTTCGGCGCCGAATGAGGGAACAACCGTTACCGCAATCAAGTGGATACGATGATAGGAGGAAAAAGATGGATTTCCGCGATGCAATGGAGCAGGAATATAAAGAGATTCTCAGCCATTTTTTACAGCATCCGGATGAACAGGCGCTGTACCAGTGCGAGAAGTTCAGCCGCAAACTGATTGAAAACCGGATCTCTCCTGAAGACATGATTATGTGCCACCGCTCTGTTTTGCAGCAAATCGAACCCGGGCTTTCCAAAACGGTGCAGCAGTCCTTTGATGTCCTGCTGGAAGTTATGCTTGCCTACGGGCTCGTTTACAGGGAACAGCAAAGCCTCCGGACAAAACAAAAAGAACTGAAGAGCGAAATTGAGATTGCTGCGGGCATGCAGCAAACCCTGCTCAAGGCGAATGTCCCGGAGCAGGATGGCATTGATATTGGCGTGATCAGCATGCCGGCCAAACAAATGAGCGGCGATTATTATCATTTTATTGAAGATGAGAACCGCCGTATCGGCATTGCAATCGCGGATGTGATCGGGAAAGGGATCCCGGCGGCGCTCTGCATGTCCATGATCAAATACGCGATGGACAGTTTGCCGGAATACAGCCACCAACCCCATATCATTTTGGAAAATCTGAACCGCGTCGTTGAACAGAATGTCGACCCGAGTATGTTTATCACGATGTTTTACGGTATGTATGACCCGGTAGTACATAAGTTCTCCTACGCATCCGCCGGGCACGAGCCCGGTTTTTACTATCATGCGGAAACGGATGAATTTGAGGATTTAATCGCAAAAGGGCTGCTTTTGGGCATTGAAAAAAAATCGAAGTATCATGAATATATAAAAGATGTACAGCTCGGCGATATGATTGTGCTGTTGTCAGACGGTGTAACGGAATGCCGGACAAAGGAAGGATTTGTCAGCCGGGAAACGATTACCGGCCTGATCCGGAAAAATATTCGCAAGAGCGCACAGGAAATCGTGGAAAATGTGTACAGGGAGCTGGAAAGATGGCAGGAATTTGAATTGTGTGATGATTTTACCTTGCTGATTTTAAAAAGAACTGCCTAAAAGCAGGTTTGCCATCAGCCCGGAAAGGGTATGAACCACTTAGTGATGAATGTTAAAGAGGTGAAAGAAATGGACTTTGCAGTAGATGTAAAGGAAAAGGAAAGTCAAAATACCTTAAACGTAACCATTTCGGGGGAAATTGACGCATTTACAGCTCCAAAATTAAGAGAAGCATTTGAACCATATGAAGGAAAAGCAGGTTTGGAAGTTTTAATAGATTTAACCAATGTTTCATATATGGACAGCACCGGGCTGGGTGTTCTGGTCGGTTTGTTTAAAAGCTTGCGGGCAAACGGCGGGATGCTCACGTTGACGGGGCTTTCCGACCGTTTGAAACGGCTGTTTGATATTACAGGCCTTTCCGACATCATGAAGATTAATACCGAAATAGAAGGTGGAGTGTGAGACATGGAGGAGTTTGATCATATCAGTATGAAAATCCCTGCCAAAGCGGAATATGTCGGAGTCATCCGCCTCACCATTTCCGGTATTGCAAGCCGCATGGGATTTGATTACGAACTCATCGAGGATTTGAAGATCGCCGCGAGCGAAGCTATTACCAATGCTGTCCAGCATGCCTATAAGGACAAGGAGGACGGGGAAGTCAGCATCGATTTCAGCCTCTATCCGGACCGCCTTGAAGTCATGGTTTCCGATAACGGAGACAGTTTTGATCTGGAAAAAGTAAGGGAACTTGCTGGGCCTTACACGGAAGATGTGCAGATCGAATTTATGAGAGAAGGAGGATTGGGCCTTTATCTCATTGAAAGTTTAATGGATGAAGTCCGCATACATTATGATGGCGGGATTACAGTCATGATGACCAAGTACCTTCAAGGGGAGCAGGTGGAGACGAATGTCAAAACTGCCTCAACCTGATCAGATTGATGTCAATCAATTGATACAATCTTTTCAGCAAAACGGCGACAAAGAGGCGCAGGAAATACTTGTCGCGCACTACCAGAAACTTGTGGAGTCGCTTGCCCGCAAATATTCGAAAGGAAGAGCCTACCAGGAGGACATTTTCCAGGTGGGGATTATCGGCCTGCTCGGCGCCATTCAGCGCTTTGACCCGAATATTGGAAAAAGCTTTGAATCCTTTGCGATTCCGACCATCATCGGAGAAATTAAGCGGTTTTTGAGAGACAAAACATGGAGTGTCCACGTCCCCCGAAGGATTAAAGAACTCGGCCCGCGGATTAAATCCACTGTTGAAAAACTGACGAACGAACTGCAACGCTCGCCAAAAATCGCTGAAATTGCTGCACATCTTGAAATCTCAGAAGAAGAAGTGCTGGAAGCAATGGAAATGAGCAAAAGCTACCACGCACTTTCCGTTGACCATTCGATTGAGTCGGATTCAGACGGCAGTACCGTGACCCTGCTGGATATGGTTGGCAGTGAAGATGACGGATATGAAAAAGTCAACCAGCGGCTTGTGCTTGAAAAAGTGTTGCACGTACTGAGCGAGAGGGAACGCCAGGTCATCCACTACACGTATATTGAAAATTTAAGCCAGAAGGACACAGGTGAGAAATTGGGGATTTCGCAAATGCACGTCTCGCGCCTGCAACGCCGTGCGATCAAAAAACTGCGGGACGCCATAGAAGGTGAACTGCAACATGTGGAGAATTAGCCATTATGAATTATCTTAGTTCAAAGCAAGTAGAAGTATATGGATTTCAGACAACAAAGGCCGGCCGGGACCTGTGCGGAGACGCCTATTTTATGAAGGCAACGGATGACTATTTCCTCTGTGTGCTGGCAGACGGGCTGGGGAGCGGGGAATTTGCCTACTACTCTTCCCAGGCTGTTGCGAAAGTCGTGAAAGAACAATCGGATGACGATGTTGACACGCTGATGGACGCATGCAATCGTGCTTTGTACCGGAAGCGGGGCGCAGCGGTTGCCATTTTCAAAGCCTGTTTTAAATCACGCCAATTTGTTTACAGCTGTGTCGGCAACATCCGCTTTTTTATGTTGGCACCGGGCGGCAAACTGACTTATCCGATCCCGATTACCGGGTACTTGTCCGGCAAGCCGCAGCAATTCAAAACCGAGATTTTTGACTATGAACCGGGTTCCAGGTTCGTCATCCATTCAGACGGTGTGAAAGAGCGGAATGTCCAATCTTTTTTGAAGAAATGTGAGTCTATCGAACGGATTGCCGACCGGTTAAAAGAACAACAGACCATGGATGACGACGCTACATTTATTATTGGGAGCTTGCAGTAAAGGCAAGCTTTTTTATTTTGCAATTTTTTTCAGCCCGTAAAGCATGATAAAATAACAGAAGAGTAATCAGAAGTGTGGTGTTTAATTTGGAAGAAAAACAGGCAAGGCTTATCAGCCAGCTGGGAAAAGAATTGCAGTTCCCGGAAAAGAGCATCCGGAATGTCATCGGTTTGCTGGAAGACGGCAATACCGTTCCTTTTATTGCCCGTTACCGGAAAGAAATGACCGGTGCGCTCGATGAAGTGCAGATCCGTGACATTATGGAGCGGTGGAACTATTTGCAAAATCTTGAGCAGCGAAAAGAGGAAGTCATCCGCCTGATCGATGAGCAAGGAAAATTAACAGAAGAGCTGAAAGGGAAAATTTTACAGGCAGAAAAGCTTCAGCTGGTAGAAGACCTCTACCGCCCGTATAAACAAAAACGCCGGACAAGGGCCACGATTGCAAAGGAAAAAGGGCTGGAACCGCTGGCTCGCTGGATGCTTTCGTTTCCGGCTGAAGGCGACCTGGATGCTGAA
The DNA here is from genome assembly GCF_943193165.1 of Weizmannia agrestimuris. Taxonomy (NCBI): domain Bacteria; kingdom Bacillati; phylum Bacillota; class Bacilli; order Caryophanales; family Bacillaceae; genus Heyndrickxia; species Weizmannia agrestimuris. The sequence goes on along the minus strand of NZ_CALPDC010000027.1, from coordinate 3,972 downwards.
CTGGCAGCGTACGTATCAGCGGAAAAGCAGGTGGCATCTGCCGAAGAAGCATTGCAGGGTGCAAAAGATATAATTGCCGAAATGGTTTCGGACGAGCCGAAATACCGCGGCTGGATCCGTGGTCAAACGTTTAAAACAGGCGTGATGGCAAGTACCGTCAAAGACGCGGAAAAAGATGAGAAAAAGGTATACGAAATGTATTACGCCTACGAAGAACCGGTCCGCAAAATCGTTCCCCACCGCGTGCTTGCGCTTAACCGCGGCGAAAAAGAAAACATTTTGCGCGTATCCATTGAGGCCGACACCGAGCGGATTTTGGCGTATTTGAACCGGCAAGTGATCCGGAATGAAGCCTCCATTACATCAGGCATCGTCAAGGAAGCGGTGGAAGATGGCTATAAACGGCTAATTGAGCCCGCCATTGAAAGGGAAATCCGCAACGAACTGTCCGAAAAAGCGGAAGACCGGGCTATCCATATTTTTGCCGAGAATTTAAGGAACCTGCTTCTTCAGCCGCCTTTAAAAGGAAAAACGGTGCTCGGGGTTGACCCGGCGTACCGGACCGGCTGCAAACTCGCAGTCGTGGATGAAACGGGCAAAGTGCTGAAAATCGGCGTGATTTACCCGCATCCGCCAAAACCGAAAACAGAAGAAGCCAAAGCGATTGTAAAAAGCATCATCCGGGATTTTAAGGTGGAGGTCATTGCGATCGGAAACGGCACAGCCTCACAGGAAACCGAGCAATGGATTGCCGGTATTTTAAAAGAAATAGAAGAAGATGTTTTCTATATGATTGTCAATGAAGCGGGGGCAAGCGTCTACTCTGCATCCGACCTTGCCCGCAAAGAATTTCCGGATTTGCATGTTGAAGAACGGAGCGCCGTCTCCATCGCCCGCAGGCTCCAGGACCCGCTGGCAGAGCTTGTGAAAATCGATCCGAAATCGGTCGGTGTCGGGCAGTACCAGCATGACGTTTCGCAAAAGAAACTGAATGAATCGCTCACTTTCGTCGTTGAAACAGCCGTCAACCAGGTCGGGGTCGATGTCAATACCGCATCCCCGTCTCTTTTGCAATATGTGTCCGGGCTCAGCAGCACTGTAGCGGGCAATATTGTAAAATTCCGCGATGAGAACGGCAAATTTAAAAACCGGGCCGAACTGAAAAAAATTCCCCGCCTCGGCGCAAAAACATACGAACAAAGTATCGGCTTTCTACGCATACCGGATGGGGAAGAACCGCTTGATAAAACACCGATCCACCCGGAAAGCTACGATGCGGCCAGAGCTTTGCTGAATGAACTGGGCATGACGACAGCAGATATCGGGACAGAAAAGCTGATCAAATCGCTCGAAACACTGTCTGTCCCGGAAATGGCAAAGACACTCGGCATCGGCGAACTGACCCTGCAAGATATTTTCGAAGCCTTGAAAAAACCGGGCCGCGACCCGCGTGATGAATTGCCAAAACCGCTTTTGAAAAAGGATATTATGAAACTGGAAGATCTGAAACCGGGGATGGAGATGCAAGGAACCGTCCGGAATGTCGTCGATTTCGGGGCGTTTGTCGATGTCGGCGTGAAAGAAGACGGGCTTGTCCATATTTCAAAATTAAGTAAAGGTTTTGTTAAACATCCGCTTGATATCGTCTCAGTCGGCGATATAGTCACCGTATGGGTGGAGAAAGTGGACGTCCAAAAAGGAAGATTATCGCTCACCATGCTTCCAAATGATTAAAAGTGAAAAGAAGATGCGCCAGTTACACGCGCATCTTCTTTTCATTGTAAAAAAACCAGCATTCATTCAGCAGTTTAATTTCACTGCGCCTTTTCTCGCAAAAAGCTCTCCGTATTTGGTTTTGAAACCATACCGGCACACAAACGCCCCCTTGTTCCTGAATGCTGAAACAAAACCAATCCCCCGCACTTTTACTAAAGTATATGCTATAATAACTTGTCATGTGAAAAGAAAAGCGCAGGTGCCCGCGGCATCCATTTTTCATTATGAGTAAGGAGGCATACGGCCATGGATAACAAGGAATTGCAAGGCCTTGTGGAAAAAATATCGATGGAGTATTTTCACAAACCTTTCCGGCATGCAGCCTCATTTAATCCCCGGCTGCGGACCACCGGGGGAAGATATTTGTTAAAAAGCCACAATATCGAAATCAATAAAAAATATTTAGAAGAACTTGGAGAAAAAGAGCTGATCGGCATTATCAAACACGAACTTTGCCATTACCATCTTCATCTGGAAGGGAAAGGGTACAGGCACCGGGATGCGGACTTCAAACAATTGTTAAAGGAAACGGACGCGCCCCGCTATTGTGCCGTGCTGCCGAGTAAAGCGGCTTCCCGCATGACCAGCCGCCCGTCCCCGCGTTACGAATATGTCTGTACGGAGTGTGGCATCCTGTATAAAAGGCAAAGAAAGGTCAACACCAACCGGTACGTTTGCGGGAGATGCGGTGGAAAACTGGTGCTGCACAAAACGTATGCTGAACCGGGCCGGAAATAATGGGCATGCAGCATCTTCGAAACAAGCTTTAAAAATAAATTTTAAAACAGGGTTGACACCTTCGTGTCCCGTCATTATAATGTTAAGAGTCGACAAGATGTTGCTTGTTATTCCGCAGTAGCTCAGTGGTAGAGCAATCGGCTGTTAACCGATCGGTCGTAGGTTCGAATCCTACCTGCGGAGCCATTTTGGGGAAGTACTCAAGTGGCTGAAGAGGCGCCCCTGCTAAGGGCGTAGGTCGCGTAAGCGGCGCGAGGGTTCAAATCCCTCCTTCTCCGCCATACATACAAAGCAGTCATCGCGGCCCGTTGGTCAAGCGGTTAAGACACCGCCCTTTCACGGCGGTAACACGGGTTCGAATCCCGTACGGGTCATTTAAAATTTATCATATCATGAGTGGTTCCGTAGTGTAGCGGTTATCACGCCTGCCTGTCACGCAGGAGATCGCGGGTTCGATTCCCGTCGGAACCGCCATTGGGCCATAGCCAAGCGGTAAGGCAACGGACTTTGACTCCGTCATGCGCTGGTTCGAATCCAGCTGGCCCAGCCATTTTTGAGCCATTAGCTCAGTTGGTAGAGCATCTGACTTTTAATCAGAGGGTCGCAGGTTCGAATCCTGCATGGCTCACCATTTATCCGCGGGTGTGGCGGAATTGGCAGACGCACCAGACTTAGGATCTGGCGCCGCACGGCGTGGGGGTTCGACTCCCTTCACCCGCATTGATTTGATAAATCGCGGAAGTAGTTCAGTGGTAGAACATCACCTTGCCAAGGTGGGGGTCGCGGGTTCGAATCCCGTCTTCCGCTCCATAAAAAATAGTTGACATCCATAAAAGGTTTTGATATAATATAAAGGTGTCAAGTTAATAACGCGGTCGTGGCGGAATGGCAGACGCGCTAGGTTGAGGGCCTAGTGGGAGTTAAATCCCGTGGAGGTTCAAGTCCTCTCGGCCGCATTTACGCGCCCATAGCTCAATTGGATAGAGCGTTTGACTACGGATCAAAAGGTTAGGGGTTCGACTCCTCTTGGGCGCGCTATTTTTTCATGCAAAAAAGATCTGTTAACAGCTGCGTAAAAGGCTCCAGAGCTTACCGGGCAGTTGAAAACTTTATAAAAAACAGGCCTTTTCTTATTGTAAGTTGGTTTGATAGTTTTTAGACCAGGGAAATGCGGGAAATAGCTCAGCTTGGTAGAGCACATGGTTTGGGACCATGGGGTCGCAGGTTCGAATCCTGTTTTCCCGATTTGCATGCGGGTGTAGTTTAGTGGTAAAACCACAGCCTTCCAAGCTGTTGTCGTGGGTTCGATTCCCATCACCCGCTCCAAATTTTATGTTGACAGTGACTTGTTGTAATGTTATACTAAATAAGTTGCTAATTGAGATTGTTCCTTGAAAACTGGACAAAACGAAACGTCAAATTCTTTTTGAGCTTTTATCAAACATCTTTACTGAGAGT
>NZ_CALPDC010000026.1:0-41362 GCF_943193165.1 Weizmannia agrestimuris | reverse complement strand
GTGATTAATGCAGAATCGGCTTGATAAATGAGATTTTTCCAATCTTCATGGGAAAGGATTTTTCTCATCTTTTGAATGAATTCCACATTCCAAGATTTATCCGAAGTATTCCCATTTTCTACTTTTGCAAGAATAGGAATTCGTTCAGGTGTGACCCCCATCCCCAGAACGATTTGTTTTAAGTCAGGCCTATGGGCCTTACTATACCCGTACGTAATTTGCAGTCCATCTTCCTTCTCGGTTGTTTATATTCTCCGTAAACAGAAATTGAGGTTGTATCGTTATGCAGTACACCAATAGGAAGATTCAATTTTTTTAGTGCTTTTAATGCAAGGGTGGAATAGACTTTCCATGCTTCGGCTTCATACAAGTAATCTAATGCTCTTCCTAATGCATCATCATTTAATTGATCGGGTGAAACCGATGTATCGAAAAGCATCTCAGAATCTAGGTTTTGATAGAATTCATGAACCTTATAAAGGGGCTTGCCACTGCATAAAATGTTTAAGACAAGGGCTTTAATCCTTGTTCCGGGTGAGATATGACAACGGACAGAATCCCATTTGACTAAATCATTAATGGTTTTTTCGAGTTCTATTTCATCACACAGTTTAGATAAAAGTTGAGACGGCCCCACATGTAAGGTTAAAATTTGATCTGACATAAAAATTTCCTCGTCTTCCCCTAGTTTAGATAATCATTCAATTCTACAAAGAAGGAGAAAATTCCTTTAAAAAAATCTTAAAATGGAAAAATTTACGTGCGGAATATGCGTTACAAATGAGCATCCTAAAGATATTTCATCCTTCTTTTATACCATTAATTATAATTTAGTAGATGAATTGGATAATGATGTACTTTACTTCCATGCATATTGGAATCGGGAAAGACAAACCAAATTACAAAAAGATTATGTGGTAATTGACAATATTCATGGACATGGATATTATGTGGGAACTTTTCTTGCTCTGACTGCTTTGGAAAGATATTGGTGGGGAGAAGGTGAATTTAAATTTTATATTGATGGCGACGAACAGTATCCCACCATCTCTTCTACAGGAACAGAAGATTATTTCGGGGGAGCCTGGGCTTTTCATCAGAAGGATCTATATGGCAGACCTTCTGCAAAAAATTACTCAACATTATTCTTGGGCTATCCATTCCATTCCAATCGGGATGCTACAAGAGACCGTTTTGAAACCGGCAAACTGAATGCGGTTCATGCATTTGGTGACGACGGATTGCCCCGGCATGGATTATACCGGTGGCATCTCCTGGATCCCATTGCGTTTAAAGAAAATTTGAAAGTAACATTACAGCAAATAGGAAATGATGACATTCAATTATTTGAAAGGGAAGATGACGTGTCAACCGTTGCGTATTGGTATCAAAATAGTGCAGAAGGAGCAATGGACCCGATTCCGGACAGGCGGGCAAGGCTGCCGCGTTAATTCACAAAAGTTGGGTATACGAAAGCCCCTTCCTCGGAAAAACCGGGGAAGGGGTTTTCATGGAATCATTAGAGGATAAAGGCCAGTTTGGAAAGAGGAAAAAAGATCTCTGTTTCCTCTATTGCTGGTAATCCATCCTGCCCTTTTAGAATCCGATTCTCTAATGCAGTTTTTGTGCAAGATCACGGGGAACATTTTTATGTTATGATTCTGCGGCGTTCCTAGTCTGGGTTCCGTTCAGAAAGCAGCTTATACTTTGCATCCATCATGTCAGCATTTAAGTCTTATGCTGTAAAACCGCATCGCTTCAAGACGGCCTTTCGTTTCGAATACGCCAGCTTCAATTAGCTTTCTGATGCGATATTCAAGAAATGTATCCCCCACGTATTGGTCTAAATGCCCGATTACCTCGCCAATGACCCTGGCTGAATTTATAAACTTCCTTGCATTGCCTTTACCATGCAGCTTTTTTACTTTGTCGATAATAAATTCATCGAAATAGTCTTCAGAAACGCTAAATATTTTTCCGTTCTGCCAGATCCTTAAAGTCTCCCGGGTTTCTGCAAGACTAAGCCATTCTTTTTTCAAACCTGTTCTATCATGGTCCGTCAACAGATTTCCAGCGCCATGTTCATATATGTGTTGGAACTTTTCAGGGATCATTTCGCCTGAATGAAGCAATGTATATTTTACATTTTTTACCGGGAATCGTTTTTCATACTCCTTTGTCGTGTTTATAACGGTTATATCCATATTTTTATCTTTTAATAGATACACAGCGAATCGCAATCCTACTTGTTCGTGCGCATTATCAGAGGTCCAAATTGTTACATGCTCCTCATCAGCTACTGAGTTGATCTGATCGAGTGATCTTTTAAATTCTTTGAGATAATCCGGAATTTCATCAAATTCATCACTCATGCACTTTTCCATCCACTTCAATCTGGATTTAACTCCGATTTCTTCATTTAACTTATAAATGGGGCCAACGGAAAATATATCCCAAAAAGAGATGACCGTATCCTTCTTATCAAGTCCCATTTTCCTTAATGTATGTTTCAAGCTGCCCGAAGCTGTTGCACCAAATAGAATATGTATCATTTATCCATCCCCTTTAGTTTCGTTTTCCTCCCTCCACCAAATCCAAACCAGTCGATCACGTTCTATGCGACACGGATTGAATAGAAAACCCGCCCAATCCCTCATGCGTCGTATATGTAATCGCTGCATCATGATAATGAGATAGAAAGATTAGTCTTCAGGTAAGTTGGGTCAATCATTCACCCATTTACATTTCCTCATACCCCATTCACAGGTTACCATTTGAAAGCTTACCAAACGCTGGTATCCTTGCATCACCGAAATTAGCTGAGAAGAAAAGGGTACCTGTTACTGTATAACGGGTACCCTTTTGAGGTGCAACATTAAAAAATAAGTTAACAACACAAGCAAAGGTAGGAAAAATCTCATATTGTCACTGACACTTTAAAATGGCGAGAAACTGATGGGATCATTTGTCCGAACGTTGACGGCATTATTGTCACTCATAGGGGAAGCCATCTTGTAATACCGCGGCTTCCCCTATGACTTTAATATAAAAAAGAAGTAATAGCTTACCTTTATTATCTATATACAAGTCCACCATCTGTTAAAATTGCTTGTCCTGTTATATAATCAGCGTCATCTGATGCTAAGAATGAAACTAAGTTTGCTACATCTTCCGGGGTTTGATATCTTCCTAATGCTATTTCAGAAGAAAACTTTTCAAATGCTTCACCAGGTTTTAAATCATCACTATATTTGACCATTTCTTCATCAATTCGATCCCACATTTTCGTCTTAGCGACACCAGGGCAGTATGCATTCACTGTAATTTGATATTTGGCTAATTCTTTGGCAGCGGAATGAGTAAAGGATTTAACTGCGTGTTTCGTAGCTGAGTATGTACCCAACATTTCGTAGGATTCATGTCCAGCTATACTGCATGCGTTGATAATTTTCCCTTTTGATTTCTGGCTTATAAATTGTTCGGCTGCTGCTTGTGTTCCAAAAACAACGCCATTTACATTAATACTAAAGAGCTTATTCAGCTGTTCCTCTGTAATTTCTAAGAATGGGGATACTGCATCAATTCCAGCATTATTTACAAATACATCTAAATGGCCAAACTTCTCAACACCTTTTTTAACAAGATTAAATTGGTCATTTCGTTTAGACACGTCACCTTTGACGCCAATAACATCATAACCTTTATTTTTAAATTCGTTGACGGTTTCATTTAATAGTTGTTCGTTAATATCATGAACAACAACACTAAAACCATCTGAGCATAATCTTTCTGCAATGCCTTTTCCTAACCCACCAGCTGATCCTGTTACAATTGCAACTTTAGACATAAAAAAGATCTCCTTTACAATAATTTAAATTATTCATAATATAGAATAACAGTTTCTATGAAGCATGTGCAACCAAAGTCTCTCCAGCCTTCTTCCATATCCAAAGTGGAGCTTGAACCAATCTCCACATCGAACCTTGTAATCCGGTGATTACCTAGAAGACTATTCCAACAATCGAGTTCCTCATTATTTTATGCCTTCCCACCCGGTTCTATAGCTTCCCCCCATTCCTATAATGCTTTATACTCGGTTAAGATTCGTTCAACATGCATCGCAGCAACTCACAACGTCATCAAGTAGCAGGTTGTACATACATTGTTGAGCTAACAGGGAAAACCTTGAGCTCTCCTATAAATTCTTAGCTAATACGGCTTTCGAAATGAAGACTGATATTAATATCGAAACGATTGAAACAATAGAAAGAACCAGAAAGGAATAACTTTGGATCAGATATATGAAAATTAACAAGGAGTGGAATCTATGAATTCAAAAGAAGTTGAAGCAGTTTTTACACTCCAAGTGTTTAAAAGATATGAATATTTTATTAAAAAGAGTGTTGATTATGAAGAAATTTGGGGACTATACCACCATGGCTGGGCGATGTCTAAGGATGATAACGGATGTCCGCTTGTAAATTTTTGGCCCAAAAAAAATTGCACAAAAATGTGCAGTAGAAGAATGGAAAGAGTACCATGCAAAAAAAATTGACCTTTATGAATTTATGAACGAATGGTTACCTGGGATGAAATCAGACGGTATTAAGCCATCCATATTTTGGAATAACGTTGATTCAGTCGTAGTAGATACAGAAAGACTAAAAAAAGACTTGGATGAAGAACTTGAGAATTATTAGGTGAACCAAAACCGTTTTTCCTTTTTTTATCAGGATTTTTAAAGATCGAACCGCCTTTGAACCAGATCCGAGCGGCTATATCCATGAACCTTTTATTCGGACAACATCTTACCTTCCCTGAGAAAAACTGCATACAGTTGGATCTATACTGGAAGATGCCAAAATCACAATCAGGAAAGCTTATGCAGGATGACATCGTTCCCACACTAAAAAAATAAGGCCTATTGTATCTGCAAGACCTTAAAAAGAGGCGTAACAAAATGATAAATTTTTTTGTTTTGTTGGTTTAAAAAACCGAAACCTGTTTCACTTTATATTCTAAAAACAGGCCAGGGTTAAACCGCCAGGCCTGTTGGTTTTGGCTAAAGTAAGTTCAAAGCTGAACATTTGGTCAAAGGGTACAACGGCAAAGATGCAAAAAATGATAAATTTTTTGTTTCAGTGTTTTAAAAGTTCGAAGCTTATTTCACTTTATATCATGAAGATAGTCCTGGGGTTAAACTGCCAAGCTTGTGGGTTTTGGCTAAAGTAAGTTCAAATCTGAGTGTTTGGTCAAAGGGTACACGGCAAGCATAAAAAAATGATGATTTTTTGTTTCGGTGGTTTAAAAATCCAAAATCTGATTCACTTTATATCCTAAAAACAGGCCTGGGGTTAAACTGCCAAGCCAGTGGGATGTGGCTAAAGTAAGTTCAAAGCTGAGCACGTAGTCAAAGGGTACAACGACAAGCATGGAAAAAATGAAAAGTTTTTTGCTTCAGTGTTTTAAAAGCGCAAAGCTTATTTCACTTTATAATAATGAAAAGCAGGCCTGGGGTTAAACCGCCAGGCCTGTAGGTTTTGTCTAAAGTAAGTTCAAAGCTGAACATTTGGTCAAAGGGTATAGCGGCAAGCAAACAAAAAAATGATAAATTTTTTGTTTCAGTGTTTTAAAAGTCCGAAGCTTACTTCACTTTATATAATGAAAACAGGCCCGGAGTTAAACCACCAAGCCTGTCTGTTCATTCAAGTATGTTTAAATTACGACCTGTCTTGCCTGCGTTCCCTTTCATGATCTGTCATTCGACGTGGGGTGCAGAAGTTCCCGGCCCCCTGCTTTGTAAAAACCTTCACAAAGGTCCTGCCTTGAAACCTAAGCCAGGTTCACTTCAATATTGATTTTGTTATCCGTGATCGTGTATATATAATCTTTTGTAATCCATCTGGCATTTTTAATTATGCAGTGGACGAGGTCAGGATCTTTGTCTTCAAGCAAAATTTCCAGCAAACTTTTTAATTCTATTAAATAGTCGTAATCCATTTTCATGAACGGGTTGTATCCGACTAAATAACTGGCACGCTTCAACAGTTTCACTTTTTTTGTTTCATGGCTGTGCCAAAAAATATCGCCTTGAATGATCAATTGGTTTTCCCGAAGGTTCTTCATGGCTTCGCCAACATAATTTTCTTCAATCTTGTAAACACCAGGTGTCACTTGACTCAGCTTGTCCATATTCATACGTACTCACCTATTTTCTCATCGCAGTATGGCAGAAAGGTTTCTATATTTATACCCTGTTTCAAAGAAGGTAAGCCAGACATATACCGGGTGGAAAAACCGGAAAATTTTTCAAAAAAATCTTGATTGCCCGGAGAGAGGCCATTATAATAAAACCAAGATTGCGAAATATCCAACGAATATGTTTTGGAGGGATGCGCATGAGAGCAGCAGTCGTCAGTTCTGATAAGCAAAAACTGGTAGAGGTCAAAGATGTGCAGTTGCGTCCACTTGAATATGGGGAAGCTTTGGTGGATATCGAATACTGCGGTGTCTGCCATACGGATCTGCATGTGGCAAAGGGCGACTTTGGCGATGTGCCGGGACGCATTCTCGGCCATGAAGGAGTCGGCATTGTCAGGGAAGTCGCGGATGGTGTCACTTCTCTTAAAGTGGGCGATCGTGTAAGCGTTGCCTGGTTTTTTGAAGGCTGCGGGCATTGTGAGTACTGTTTAACGGGAAATGAAACATTTTGCCGTGATGTGAAAAATGCAGGCTACAGTATCGACGGAGCAATGGCAGAGCAGTGCATCGTCAAAGCGGATTACGCCGTAAAAGTGCCGGAAGGGCTGGATCCAAGGCAGGCGACGAGCATTACTTGCGCAGGTGTCACCACTTATAAAGCCATTAAAGTCGCAGATGTGAAGCCGGGCGAATGGATTGCCATTTATGGAGCCGGCGGTCTTGGTAACCTTGCTGTCCAGTACGCCAAACATGTATTTAATGCGAAAGTCATTGCGATCGATATCAATGACGACAAACTTTCACTGGCAAAAGAAGTCGGTGCTGATCTCACCTTTAATTCCAAAATGAAAGGCGATCCGGCTGAATGGATCCAAAAAGAAGTTGGCGGCGCGCATGCTGCAGTGGTAACGGCTGTTTCAAAACAGGCTTTTAACCAGGCTGTCCACTCTGTACGGCCGGTTTCAAAAGTCGTTGCTGTCGGGCTCCCTCCGGAAACAATGGATCTTGAAATTGTGAAGACGGTTCTTGACGGAATAGAAGTCGTCGGCTCTTTGGTAGGCACGAGAAAAGACCTTGAGGAAGCTTTTATGTTCGGTGCGGAAGGAAAAGTCGTCCCGGTTGTGCAAACGCGCAGACTGGAAGAAGTTGGAGATGTTTTTAAGGAAATGGAAGAAGGCAGAATACAAGGCAGGATGGTTCTGGATATGTCGTTGAAATAAGTGCAGGCAAAACATCATAAAGTAAGCGAAAATGAAAATCCCTGTTTGCACGGGGATTTTTCGCTTTTTTGCCGGTTTGTTCGTATAATAAGGATGAGTACCGTGTACAGGGGGGCGCCAAACTTGCGGAGGGAAATCATTGCTTTTTTAAAAGAGAAAATAGATCCGGATTTTATCATTTTGTTCGGTTCGTATGCAAAAGGATATGCCCGGCCGGATAGTGATGTTGACATCGCTTTTTACAAAGAAGGCGGTATGCTGACACCCTATGAATGTTTTTTGTATGCTCAGGAACTTGCAGATAGATTAAATAAGGACGTGGATCTTATTGACCTGAACCATGCGTCTACTGTATTTCAGGCGCAGATTTTTGCAACCGGCATCGTTATGGATATAAAAAATGAAAATGCCCTGAATGTAAAACGAATGCTGGCGTATTGTTTGTATGCAAAGCTAAATGAGGAACGTGCCGAAATATTAAAAAACATTGCAGAAAGCGGGGCTGTGTATGGAAGATGAAGTGGTCTTGAACAAGATAAGTACCATTGAGCGCTGCCTGAAACGTGTCCGGGAAGTGTATAGCGGCTCTCCTGCAAGTTTAGAGGACTTTACGAAACAGGACTCCATCATTCTCAATATCCAGCGTGCTTGTGAAGCATCGATTGACTTGGCCATGCACATTGCTGCAAAAGAACAGCTCGGGCTTCCGCAGACGGGCAGGGAGGCTTTTGATCTGCTGAAAGCGAACGGAGTAATCAATGAAGAAACGGCCGCAAAATGAAAGGCAATGGTTGGGTTTCGGAATATCGCTGTTCACGATGACCAGGCTATTGATTTGGATATTTTAAAGCAAATCATAGAGAAACATCTTGAGGATTTTACTTCATATACAAAGCAAATCTTATTTTACAGAAAGCAGGCGTGACTTATGCCATCTTATGTTGTAATTGGCGGCGGAGTGCTCGGTGCTTCTGCTGCATATCATCTTGCAAAAGCGGGCGCAGCTGTTACACTGGTTGACAGGGCTGACCCAGGGCAGGCAACAGAGGCGGCTGCCGGAATCATTTGCCCATGGCTGTCGCAGCGACGCAACAAAAACTGGTACCGGCTCGCAAAAGCAGGTGCAAAATACTACCCTGATTTAATTGCCCAATTGGAAAAAGACGGGGAAACGGAAACCGGTTATAAACGGACCGGCGCCCTCAGCATACATACAGATGAAGAAAAGCTCGATAAAATGCAGGAACGCGCGTTAAAGCGAAGGGAAGATGCGCCTGAAATCGGGGAAGTGAAACGCCTGTCTGCGGCCGAAACGCATGACATGTTCCCGATTCTGGACGAACGGTTCAGTGCGGTCTATGCAGGCGGTGCCGCGCGCGTAAACGGGAAGGCATTGCGCAATTGCCTGTTAAATGCTGCTTGCAAACGCGGGGCCAAAGTCATTCAAGGCAGTGCCAGGCTGCTTGTGGAAGGCAGAAAAGTCATCGGGGTTGAAGCCGGCAGCCATACGCTGCATGCGGACAAAACGATTGTGGCAGCGGGTGCATGGGCAAAAGATTTGTTCCAACCGCTCGGTGCGGCATTTCAAGTCAGCCACCAAAAAGCGCAGATTCTCCATTTAAAACTGCAAGGTAGGGACACAAGCAGCTGGCCGGTCGTCATGCCGCCGAATGATCAGTATTTGCTGGCATTCGATGGCGGCCGTATCATTGCCGGCGCCACCCATGAAAACACGGAAGCTTTTGATTTGCGCACAACAGCCGGCGGGATCCACGAAGTTTTAAGTAAGGTGCTGCCGGTTGCACCGGGCTTGGCTGAAGCGTCCCTTATGGATGTGAAAGTCGGATTCCGGCCGTTCACGCCGGGATTTTTGCCGGTGATCGGTGCCTGGCCCGGTTACGAAGGGCTTCTTTGTGCAAACGGCCTCGGGGCATCCGGTTTAACGGTCGGCCCTTTTCTCGGCGCAGAGCTTGCAAGGCTTGCACTCGGCCGGAAAACCGATCTGGATTTGTCACCGTACGGGCTGAAACAGGCAATTGCCCCTTTATAAACGGCAGGCTGGTTTTTATCAAGAAAAAACAGGAGCGAAACAATGAACGATTCCTACTTTGACGGAATTTTGCATATTAAAACAACCGGTGAGCAGAAAGGATTTAATGCATCACTACATTACAATCGTTATGAGCCGACGCCCTATCATGCGCTTTGTGAACTGTTCGATCATTATGAACTGGACAAAAGCGATCATGTGGTAGACTTCGGTTGTGGCAAAGGGCGGCTCAATTTTTATATCCATCATTTGTTTCGTGCAACTGTGACCGGCATTGAAATGAATGAAGGGTTGTACCGGGAAGCCCTCGAAAACAAGAAACGCTATGAGAGAAAATTCCCGGTCCAGCCTGCCTGTATTCGTTTTAAATGCTGCCTTGCCGAAAATTATAAGATACTGCCGGAAGACAACCGTTTTTACTTTTTTAATCCGTTTTCCGTAAAAATCTTTATGAAGGTTGTGCAAAATATTTTACGCTCGGTGGAAGAAGCACACCGGGAAACAGACATTATTTTATATTATCCGTCACAGGACTATATTTACTTCCTTGAAGACCATACGCCATTTGAAAAAAAGCTCGAAGTCCCGCTAACACTTTTATATGAGCATAATCCATACGAAAAATTTGTCGTGTACCGGCTTGCGTGATTATGATGGACATTTTTACGGTGCGAATAAGAGAGGCAGCGATGGCAGGAACCGTTCAAAACCGTCGTCAGCATTGCCGGGATTTTTGAAGACAATATGGACGACCCGGCATCATTGAAGTTATTAACCGGAACGCGGAGGAAACTGCCGGGGCATAAGGGGAGACGGAAAAATCCTTGTCAAATCTGGAATTTTTGTTTATTCAGCAAACCCTAATTAGGACTTGCTGAACGAATCCGACTCTGAGTTTGTACCCAATTTGTCAACAAGATTTATCTAAAAATATAGAAGAAACCATCTTTGAAAATGCGATTCTGTCTGCTCTATACTTTGAATCAGCTTTCAAGTGCAAACTTAAATTTTTGCTAAGTCTAGGAATTTTGCTTATTCTCAGCAATCCCTAGGTGAAGGAAGCGAGGAAAATGGACGATCTTTCTTCACATAGGGCGCGTCTACGTTAAGGAAGCACGAAAAAACGAAGGTCTTTCTTCACATAGAGGGTGTCTATGTTAAGGAAGCGCAGAAAAATGAAGGCCTTCCTTCACATAGGGTGCGTTTCAAGTGCAAGTTTTTCCCTGTATTTTTTATAAAACCCTTGCATTCAATTTAAGCAAAAGCCGTGAGCATCCTTGCCAAATCTAGAAATTTTGCTTATTCAGCAAGCCCCAATTACAGATGCTTTGATTGAAGGCGGGATCAAAAATATTGAATTAACATTTACAGTCCCTAACGCGGATATCGCAATAAGAAAAATTACAGAGAAATATAAAGATCGACGTGATATATTGATAGGGGCTGGCACTGTTCTTGATTCCACCACTGCCCAAATTGCACATCTTTCTGGAGCAGAATTTATCGTTTCACCAACTTTCGATAAGGGAACTGCCTTGCTATGTAATCTTTATCAAATTCCTTATATCCCAGGGTGTATGACTGTTAATGAAATGAAAGAAGCGATGCAGGCAGGTGCGGAAATAATTAAATTGTTTCCAAGTAACATTGTCGGCCCGGCTTTTGTGAAAAATGTTAAAGCCCCTTTGCCGCAACTGGAAATTATGCCCTCGGGCGGCATAAACCTGGATAATATGGGGGATTGGATAAAGGTAGGATGCAGAATGATTGGCGTTGGCGGAAGCTTGTTGAAGCCTGCGGAAAACAATGATTTTACGGGAGTTACCAAGATGGCCAGGGCTTTTGTGCGGGAATATCAATTACAGATTGAAGAACTGGGTAATCAGTACGTATAATTTTGATAAGTACAGGACAGCACCTCCTTTGATGGATACTAAGGAGGTGCTAGTGTTTATTGTGCAATTCAATGGAAGCTCGAAAGACTCGCAGTATAAGACAATTAATGCAATATATAAATGAAATCGTATAATCTTAAAAACGTTGCCAATCTTCAAGTAATTTACTATGTCATTTTGTTGCCAATTTTATCCATCCCTATCACAACACCCAAACAAGGCTGCCTGCATGAAACAGGCAGCCTTGGGCTAAATACGATCTATCCGTGCTTTTTCTTTTGTAATCAGTTTGATCAAAATCGGCCCTAAGATCAAATAAAAGAAGAAGTTTCCCGCGGCATGGTAGCTGTCAAACAACAGCCCGCCGAGGTAGTATGTCCAAAATGCAAACGGCCCGCCGATAAACAAATAATTTAATGAAACCATAAAGCCAAACAGGAAGCCGGTAAAAGCTGCATACAAACATAACACGAGATGCGGGATTTTTTTGTATAACTCTTTCTTGCCGAGCAGACCGGAAAGCACCGCGATACTCCCCCACGCAAGAAATTGCATGATCGCAAACAACCCCATGCCAAGAAACATATCGGAACCGAAAACGATTAAAAACGCAAGCGCCAAACCGAAGCGGATGCCGAAAACAAAAGAACTGCAAATGATGATCACCGTGCATGGCTGGACATTCGGGATTGACGCCATCAAAATCCGTCCGGCCACGCTCAGTGCGGCTAGCATGGCAAGAAGCGCCATTCTCCTTGTCAGCCGTGAAGCGTTCTTCGCTGACTTCTTTTTTTCAAGCGGCTGATTCCCCATATTATGCACTCCTATTTAGAATAGAACCAGACAACCTGATCGCCGGCTTTTAATTTATACGTCCCTGCGGAAACGTTTGGCTCTTTTCCGTTTACTTTATATTTCCAGCCGCTCATGCCGCCTTGATCCCCTTCATACTGGCCGTCAATGCCTTTTACATAGGCCGTTGCACCGGATCCGGAATAATCGACGCTTACACCTTCAGAAGCGGTAGCTGTTTTTAAAACGGAAAATGCTGTGTCTCCGCTTTTATAACTGTATTTGCCGCCGAAAACTGGCCCTTTATAGCCCTTTACCGTTAAAGAAACCGTTTCGGCCTTTGCTTTAGATGAGGCTCCCGTGTTGTCGGAAGCACGGCTGTCATTGGAACCGGACGAAGAAGCCCCAGTTGTCGTTTTTGTTGATGTGCTGGATGTGACCGCCGTTTTTGTATTTGTGGCAGGTGTTTCATCCGTTTTGCTGTCTGTCGAAGCTTTAGCCTCAGTATTTTTGGAACGAGCGGCTGAATCTTTCACGTTGCTTCCGGATCCGCCCGTATTGCTTTTTTCATCCGTTTTGATACTGCCAGCGTCGTCCGTTTTCTTTCCGGATGTATTTTCTTTTGCTGCCGTACTCTTTTCCTTTGCTGCAGTGTTTGCAACTTGTGTTGTTTCTGAATAGGTTTTAACGGTTTTCGATTCAAAATGGAAACCGTCGATCAAAAACCAGGCGCCGAATGCAATCAATAAGACGGCAATACTATCAATGATCATGCTTTTATATTTCATTCCTGCTCATACCCCCAGAAATTTTTTACTGATGATTAGCAGGATGACGCCTGCACCCGCAGATAGGGAACCGACCCAGCCGTGCACAGGAGAAATACCCGTTGTTTTGGTAATAACGACTTTTTTCGGCTCTTGCTGCACATCTTCTGCAGGGGTTGCCTGGTCAGTTGCAGCTGCAGGCTTGTCCTCTTTTTTTGCATGTGAAACTTTTTCTGCTTTTGCCGGCGTTTGATTTTTAGTTGCAGCTGGCTTTTCTACCGTGTTGGTTTTTGTGATGGTGTTGTTGTTTGTAATTGTATGATCTTTCGTAATCGTATTCGTTTTGGTGACGACTTCTTTCGCATGCTTTTCAACCACTTTTGCAGCGGCAGCAGCTGGACTTTGGCTGGTGGTTTTGCCAGTCCCATTATTATTTGGAGAATTGCCGCTACCTTTACTCCCGGTATTGCTACTGCTCGAATCCTTGTCCCCGGCACCCGAATCGGTTGCGTCTGTACAGGCAGAATAGGAGCTGCTTACTTTCCGGAAGTTATACAGGGTATCCCCCTTGAGAAAAAGGTCATAGGCGACAAGGGCCTGGAAAACCTGTTCTGTTGAAAAGCTATCTGAAGATTCGCTTGCCGTTTGCCACTTGTACCCGCCGTTTTTGGCATCTTTATAGGTGCTGAGCGCAGAAATTGGATTCATGCCTTTTTTAACAAAATCATCGGTTGACGGGTCAACGCCGACAGAGACAAGACCGATGATGGCCTGGGCGGTTGTGCACGAATTGTCAAAGCTGGCGTTTTCTTTTTCTGCTGCCTTCAAGTATTTAATGCCATCCCGGATTGCCGTGTTCACATCTTTATCATGTTTATCCTGATAAGTGCCAAGCGCGGTCAGTACCATGCCGGTTGAGTCAACATCCGAATTTTTGGCGGTCAAACTCCAGCTCCAACCGCCGTCCGGAAGTTCCGCATCAACCAGTTTTGCTGCAATTTTAGCAGGAGTATTCGGTGCATCACTCGGAATCTCATAATTATCCGTATTCAAAGCGATTAAATCATAGGCATATCCGGTTACCGAGCTTTCTGCCGCCGTATCGTATACGCGTTTGATCAAATTCTCTCCTTGAAAGTTTTCCGGATCCTCTCCAATCGCTTTTAGAGCAATGATGGTCTTAACGAGTTCCGTACCGGTTAACTCTTTGCCTTTGGCTCTCACCCGGTTTATTAAAACTTTCCGGTACTGCTTTATCTCATGGGCTGTTAGCAAATTCTCCTTTGCCAGTGCGGCTACTGCAAAATCCGAGTTTAAAGCGGAAGATTTAAAATATGATGCCGTATCCTTTATATCTTTGCAGACAGATACTGCTGCAAAACTGTGGATTGGAACTGCAAATGCCAAAACAAAAACAATTCCCAGAAAGAGTCTTCTTGCGCTTTTCCCCACCATTACCGCTCTCCTTTCATAAAAAACCCCTTGTACAAAAGAGGTATACAAGGGCAAAATTTTTTTCGCCTATACCTCGTAGGCTTCAAATAAACCGACAGCTTGGGAGAAAGATCTGACTTAGGAAAATGTTTTCCATCACAGTGGCGGGACCGTACAGGAATTTCACCTGTTTCCATCGCCCAAGCCCGTATTTAGATGTCAGTAATTAATTATAGAACAACCCCTGCCTGTTGGAAAGGACAATTTCTGCCACTATTTCATTGACAAACAAGCGGTGCTGTGCTAAAAAATAAGATGTTAGCACTCTGGTGTTAGGAGTGCTAAAGGGACATTGCCATCATCTATACATATAAAGGAGAGATCGAAGTGGCGGTAAAGGAATTTAAAGCAGAATCCAAACGGCTTCTCGACATGATGATCCACTCGATTTACACGCAAAAAGAAATTTTCTTGCGTGAGCTGATATCCAACGCCAGCGACGCGATTGATAAAATTTATTACAAAGCTTTGACAGATGAAAATTTAACATTTGATAAAGACAGCTACTACATTAAAATTACCCCGGATAAAGAAAACCGGACGCTGACTGTTTCTGATACCGGGATCGGCATGACGGAGACGGAACTGGAAGAAAACCTCGGCACGATCGCGCAAAGCGGTTCGCTCGCTTTTAAACATGACAATGAAATGAAAGACGGGTATGATCTTATCGGCCAGTTCGGCGTCGGCTTCTACTCGGCGTTCATGGTGGCAGATGAAATTACCGTCATTTCCAAGGCTGCGGGGAGCGATCAGGCTTATAAATGGCAGTCGAAAGGTGCGGAAGGCTATACGATTGAGCCGTGCGAAAAAAACGGCAACGGTACGGATATTATATTGAAGCTGAAAGAAAACACAGAGGATGAAGACTACGATCAGTATTTGGAAGAGTACCGGCTGCGGGCCATTGTGAAAAAATATTCCGATTTTATCCGCTACCCGATTAAAATGGATGTAACGGAAAGGCGCCTGAAAGAGGGCAGCGATGATGAATACGAAGAGGTCAAAGAAGAACAAACGCTCAACAGCATGGTCCCGATCTGGCGCAAAAACAAGAGTGAGCTGACAGATGAAGATTATGAGCAATTTTATATGGAAAAGCATTACGGCTTTGACAAACCGGTCAAGCATATTCACATCAAAGTTGACGGCACCGTGCGTTACAATGCAATTCTTTACATTCCGGAAAAAATTCCGTTCGATTATTATACGCCGGAATATGAAAAAGGGCTGGAACTGTATGCGAATGGCGTTCTGATTATGGAAAAATGCCCGGATCTTTTACCGGATTATTTCAGTTTTGTCAAAGGGATGGTCGACTCCGAAGACCTGTCTCTGAACATTTCGCGGGAAATGCTCCAGCACGACCGTCAGCTAAAACTGATTGCGAAAAATATCAAAAACAAAATCAAGCGTGAACTAGCTAACCTTTTAAAAGAAAACCGTGAGCAGTACGAAGCATTTTTCAAATCATTCGGGCGTCAGTTGAAATTCGGGGTATACAATGAATTTGGCGCGCACAAAGAAGATTTGCAGGATCTCCTGATGTTTTATTCTTCAAAAGAGAAAAAGCTTGTTACGCTTGATGAATACGTAAGCCGCATGCCGGAAGACCAAAAATACATTTATTACGCAACCGGTGAGTCGATTGACCGGATTGAAAAATTGCCGCAGACGGAACTTGTGCTTGATAAAGGATACGAAATCCTTTACTTTACGGAAGACATCGATGAATTTGCGATCAAGATGCTCATGAATTATAAGGAAAAAGAATTCAGGTCCGTATCAAGCGGCGATCTCGGTTTTGAAACGGAAGACAAAAAAGAAACCGATGCCGAGGAAAAAGAAAACAAAGAGCTCTTTGCATTTATGAAAGAGACACTGGACGGAAAAGTGAAAAATGTCCGTGCCTCGCACCGCTTAAAATCGCATCCGGTCTGCTTTACAACGGACGGCGAAGTGTCGATTGAAATGGAAAAAGTGTTGAGCGCAATGCCGAACGGACAAAATGTAAAAGCCGATAAAGTGCTCGAAATTAACATCCATCATGATGTATTTAACGCATTAAAAGAGGCGTTCGCCCATGACAAGGACAAATGCAAGCTTTATACAAACCTGTTGTATAACCAGGCGCGGCTGATTGAAGGGCTCGAGATTGAAGACCCGGTTGCATTTTCAAATGATATTTGCAAAATGATGGCATAAGGAAGCCCGCATATTGCAAAAAAGCCACGGGACATCCAGCAAATCTACGGCCCCCGCGACGGCCGGCATGGTTGCTGTGCCCGTGCCGGTGAGCACCGGGACATTTGCAAACCGTATGGCTGGAACATTTCATGAATAGCAGTAGTTTATATGACGAAGAAGGCTCCATCTGAAAGCAAGATGGGGTCTTTTTGTATTTTTTATAAAAAAGGGTTGCCCGAATGGGAAAGGTGATGTATATTTATAACATATTATTTATAAATATTAACTTTGGCGCACACGAACAATACAAGGGGGCCATCCAATGAAGGAACAGCTTAGACACCATTTGAGTCAAATCGAGTCCAAGCTCTGGGAAATGAGCGACTACTTATATCATCATCCCGAACTTGGCGACCAGGAATACCAGTCTATGAAATTACTCACGGACTTCCTTGCGTCACACGGCTTTTCAGTGGAAAAAGGAATTGTCGGCAGGCCGACCGCTTTTAAAGCAGTTTATGACAGCGGAAAAACAGGGCCGGCAGTTGCCTTTTTATGCGAATATGATGCGCTTCCGGGTGTCGGCCACGGCTGCGGCCACAATATGATCGGAACGATGAGCGCGGGTGCGGGTGTGCTTTTAAGCAAAATGGTTGACGAAACCGGCGGCCGCGTGGTGGTGCTCGGGACACCTGCAGAAGAAACGAACGGTGCGAAAGTTGCGATGGCGGAACAGGGTATTTTCGATGGGATCGATGCCGCGATGATTGTCCACCCGGCCGATGAGTCGTATGAAAGCGGTGAGTCGCTTGCCATGGATGCGATCCAGTTTGACTTTCGTGGGAAATCAGCCCATGCGGCATCGAACCCGGAAGACGGCATTAACGCACTCGACGCAGTGATCCAGCTGTTTAACGGCGTGAATGCACTCCGCCAGCATGTCACCTCCGATGTCCGTATCCACGGCATTATCAAAGAAGGTGGCATTGCCGCAAACATTGTCCCTGATAAGGCGGTGGCCCAGTTTTATGTCCGCGCCAAGGCCCGTGCGGTTTTAAACGAAGTGGTTGAAAAGGTGAAAAGAATCGCACAGGGAGCTGCAATGATGACCGGTGCCACCGTGCAAATCTCCAATTACGAACTAAGTTATGACAATATGATCACAAACGAGACATTGTCGAAAAGGTTCACGGAAAACCTTTTACAAACAAAAGTGAAAAAAGTCAATCCGCCAAAAACCTCATACGGATCCATTGATATGGGCAATGTCAGCCATGTCGTGCCGGCGATCCACCCGTATATCGGCCTAGATGCCCCGGGGCTTGTCGCGCATACAAAAGCATTTGCCGATATGACGGTTACGGACAATGCACATCAGATCTTATCGAGCGGCGCACTGGCTTTGGCTATGACCGGGTTTGACCTTCTCACAAACCAGGAACTTTTGGAAAAAGTAAAAAGCGAGTTTGCGGAAAACGTTAAAAAAATACCGGTAAACAGCTAAAAAATGACATTTATTTTTTAAAATAGGGATCTTTTCAAACATTGCACAACGTGTTAAAATACATTTTGTTGAATAAAGATACTTACCAAGACTGATATATTCATAGGGGGAAACATTGTGAAAAAGATCGTGTTAGGCATCGCAATTGTATTTTCAATGGTGATTGCGGCAGCTTGCGGCCAAACAAACAGCAGCAAAAGTAATACGAAAAAAGAAAAAACGCTCATCATGGGCACTTCAGCCGACTTTGCCCCGTTTGAAACAAGAGACACAGCAGGAAATGTGGTCGGATTTGACGCGGATCTCGCCAAGTATATTGCAAAAGAACTGGGATACAAACTTGAAATTAAAGATATGAAATTTGACGGACTGATCGGGGCGCTGCAATCGCACCGTGTTGACATGGTCCTTTCCGGGATGTCCGCAACGAAAGAACGTGCCAAAAACGTTGACTTCTCCACCCCGTACCATCATTCAGGGGAAATGTTTGTTACGCTAAAAGGTTCCCCCGTCAAGACACTGGATGACTTGAAAGGCAAAACCGTCGGCGTCCAGCTCGGCACCATTCAGGAAGAGGGCGCGGACAAGCTGAAAGGAAAGTACAATTTTACGGTCAAAAAGCTGGACAACTCCACAAACTTAATTGAAGAATTGCTTTCAAAACGGATTCAAGTAGCCTATCTTGATAAATCAGTCGCAGAAGGCTATATCAAGAAGCAAAACCTGGTTGGCTTTGACGACCCGACCTCGAGCTCACCAGGTATGGCCGTTGCTTTGCCAAAAGGCAGCAAATTGACGGCGAAAGTCAACAAAGTGCTGGCAAAAGCGGAAAAGAACGGGAAACTGGACGAGCTGAGAAAGAAATGGAAACTTGACAAACAGTAATGCATGCAGGCGCCTTGCTGAGCAGGGCGCTGTTTTTTCAAAACAAACAAAGTGAGGTGTAAGGCATGAATTTGGATTTCAGCCAAATTGTGCCTTATATTCCTTTTATTTTAAAAGGAATATGGGTAACTTTAAAATTTGTATTTTTTGCGATCCTTTTCGGGTTTGTGCTCGGCACGATTTTTGCCCTTTTTAAAATTTCTCATATTAAAACATTGAAATGGATAGGCGATATTTATACATCAATTTTCCGGGGCACGCCGCTCATTGTGCAGCTGATGCTCATTTATTTTGCCATTCCACAGCTGACCGGTTACGATATCCAGCCGTTTCCGTCCGCTATTCTCGCATTCGGCTTAAACTCTGCGGCATATGTATCGGAGATCATTCGGGCCGGGATCCAGGCGGTGGACAAAGGCCAGACCGAAGCTGCTCAGGCGCTCGGCGTACCGTATTATTTAATGATGAAAGACTTGATTTTACCGCAGGCGATGAAAAATATTTTGCCGGCGTTGATGAATGAATTTGTTTCTCTGACAAAAGAGTCCGCCCTTGTATCGACCATCGGTTATCTCGATTTGATGCGCCGTGCCCAGGTTGTCGGCGCGCAAACGTATCACAATTTTGAACCGCTGCTGTTTGTCGCTGCGATTTACTGGGTGCTTGTCTTTATCCTCACCATGCTTGGCAAACAAGTAGAAAGGAAGATGAAATACAGTGATTAAAGTCGAACATCTCCATAAGCAGTTCGGGCATAATGAAGTTTTAAAAGACATTTCAACAGAGGTCGGAAAAGGGGAAGTCGTCGTTGTCATCGGCCCGTCCGGATCCGGAAAATCGACCTTTTTACGCTGCCTGAATTTCCTGGAGGAGCCGACAAAAGGGCGGATTTGGATTGACGGGGAAGAAATCACCGATAAGAAAACGAATGTGATGAAAGTCCGTTCAGAAATCGGCATGGTGTTCCAGCACTTTCATCTTTTTCCGCATAAAAGGGTCCTGGACAATTTGACTTACGCGCCGATGAAAGTAAAAAAGATGAACCGCCAAACCGCCGAAGAAAAAGCCCGGGAATTGTTGAGAAAAGTCGGCCTGACCGAAAAAGAAGAGGCATATCCGGACAGCCTTTCCGGCGGGCAGAAGCAGCGTGTCGCGATTGCGCGCGCGCTGGCAATGGAACCGAAACTGATGCTGTTTGACGAACCGACATCCGCGCTTGATCCGGAGATGGTCAAAGAAGTGCTGAACGTCATGAAAGATCTTGCCCAAACCGGCATGACAATGGTTATCGTCACACACGAAATGGGCTTTGCCCGCGAAGTGGCTGACCGCGTCCTGTTTCTTGACGGCGGCAAAATTTTGGAAGACAGCACACCGGATGAATTCTTTTCGCGCCCGAAAACAACCCGGGCACAGGATTTTTTGGACAAAGTGTTGTAAAAAAGCAGCTGCACAAGGCAGCTGCTTTTTTACATGGGAATGCCGGCCTGTTAATGAAATCCTTTTGGAAGCCCAAAGAGACATTTTCACCGTTCCCGCTTCCGTCCTCCCGCTACCCCAGACGAAACAGCCGGCCTTTACGTTAAGAAACCGGTGGGAAACTGGGGGCCTATCTCCGCATAGAGCGCGTCTATGTGAAGGAAGCGAGAAAAATTGCAGGTCTTTCTTAACGTAGAGTGCGTCTACGTTAAGGAAGCGAGAAAAACTGTGGTTCTATCTTAACATAGAAGGCGTCTACGTTAAGGAAGCGAGAAAAATCGCAGCTATATCTTAACATAGAAGCCGTCTATGTAAAGGAAGCAAAGCAAATCGGGGTTCTTTCTTAACATAGAGTGCGTCTATGTAAAGGAAGCGAAGGAAATTGCGGCTCTATCTTAACCTAGAAGGCGTCTACGTTAAGGAAGCGAGAAAAATCACAGCTCTTTCTTAACATAGAAGGCGTCCCTGTTAAGAAAGCAAGAAAAATTGCCGGGTATCTTCACATAGAGCACGTCTACGTGAAGATACCCGGCAAAAAACAATGTCTTTCTTCACACGAAGGGTTCTGTAATACATTTTAAAAAGGCAAATCGGAAGCGGGAATAAAGCAAAGCCTCCCGCCGCTCCAGTTAGCCGGCTGTTTTTACCATAACTTCAAGCTCCATTTCCACATTTCCCTGAATGGCCCGGCTGATCATGCATGATTTTTCGGCTTTTTCTGCAAGCTTCCGCGCGAGCCGGACATCGCTTTCGGATGCGTCCGGTTTCAGCACAATTTCTGGTCGGTGGATGATCTTTTTATACGTAAATACGCCGTCGGTTACATCGACGATCCCTTCTGATGCCATTGTCAAACTGTCTTTCTCCAGGCTGCTGCGTTCCATCATCGCCGCCAGCGTAATGATATAACATGTTGCGGCAGCCCCGAGCAACATTTCGTCCGGATTTGTGCCGACACCCGGACCGCCCATCTCCGGAGGAATAGAAATTTTCGTTACCAGGTTTCCGCATGCAATGTTCCCTGTATCATTGCGAAGCCCCGGCCAGTCTGCTTTTAAATGAAAATGATGTTCTGTCATGTGTGACCCCTCCTGTTAAAATTTGCTTTCTGCTGCTGTTTTGTTTTTGCCGGCTGCTGCTCTTCTCCCATGGACGGCATAATAAACGGCAATACACAGGACAACCCAGCCCGAAACCGCAAGATACAGCATCCGGAAATCCATCAAACCGGCAACTGTTCCTAAAAGATAAGGACCGGATCCGCTTGCCAGGTCAAGAAAAATGAAAAACGTCGAAGTTGCTAGTGCTTTCCGGTTTGGTGGCGAAAGCTGAATGGCAATTGCCTGGAAGCTGGACTGTACGGTGCCGTAACCGATCCCGATCAAAGCCCCGGCTGTAAGCAGCATCCATCCGCTGTGCGCCTGGCTGAGCAGGACGAAACCGGCAATTAACAAAATAAACAGCGGGTAAACGACAACATTTGCCCCGCGTTCATCAAACCATCTGCCTGTAAAAGGCCTTGTGATGACGAGCGCTGCTGCATAAACAAGGAAAAAATAAGTGGCGGCGCCGGTTAGTCCAATGTCCTTTGCATACAAAGATAAGAAAGATAGCACACTGGAATAGGCAAGCGTAACGGCAAAAACCGCACCTGAAATCGGCACGGCAGCCGGTTCGAAGTAATCTATTACTTTAAAACGAGCCATTTCCGTAACTTTTGCATGGCCAGCAGCCGGTTTTGGAACGGATAACAAAATGCCAGAAATCAGATCAATGAACGCAATGATGCTTGACACGAGCACGATCATATGAAAATCGGCAAATCGGGTAATCAGAATCCCTAAAAACGGCCCGATAGCCATCGCCAAATTCATACTTGTCGCATAATAGCCAGTACCCTCTCCGCGCCGTTCATTTGGGATGATATCCGCGACAATGGCGCCGGCGGCTGTCGTAATCACGCCGTGCATCGCTCCCTGGATAAAACGCAAGACCATCAAATATAGGAGACTATCAGCTTTAAAATGAAGCAACATCACAGCCAGAAAAACAATTAATCCGCCGACCAGCATCTGCTTGCGGCCGATTTTGTCGAGATATTTCCCGGCAAATAACCGTGCAATGAGTGAAGCCAGCACGAATATTCCTGCTGCAAGCCCTGCCATTCCCTGACTTGCATGGTAGGCGGTTATGACGTACATGGCAATACTGGTCATTAACAAATAAAATACAACGTGCGTAAAAAAATTTGTGGAAGAAATCATAATAAAGTCTTTCGTCCACAATTTCGGTTTATCCAAAGGAAGTACCCCCTCGTTTCTAACGTAAAAAGCAGGTAACTTCATTATAGAACGTTTTAGCAAAAATATTCAATGTGTTTCTATACCAGAAATAAAGGGAGCCGTTCACGTCCCTCCGCATCTTACACCTGACATGATGCACGCTATAGGGTGCCCCGCGCACCACCATGCTGCAAAGAATGCAGCACGCATAAAAGTCTGAAAATCTACCGGCGCAATTTTTCAGCCCAGACGCCTATGCAGCAGAGAACGCAGGATAGCAGTCCTCGTGCATTTTTAACGCAGCGCCATCCGAACAACAGTGCATGTTCAGAACAAGGCATGCAGCCCGCTGCTTCAACATGGCGGGAAACGAAACATACACAATTGTTGCCTTATCTTTTTATTCCGGTGTATATTTAAAAATATAAAAGTTTACAAAGTGAATTGTTAAAAATAGAAAGATTTTCCCAAATTATCTTAAAATAGCATTCTCGTAGGACAAAACCCGATCAGCACGTCTATTCAATCTGCAAACTTCCCGTATTGGATTCAAGATGCATTTTTAACAAACGATATTGAAAACGGATACAGTCGTGTGATTCAAGCAATGGGATCGTTAAAGCTGCCAACTGCTATTATTTCTTTGCGGCAAATCAAAACGAAACGGTGTGCATTGCCGGACAGGTTTTTTCCAGTGACAAAATAGAAAACATTTGTTATTATATGATAATAATCTTTAAATGAATACGAGGATGGAGGCGTCTATATGGATTTTCAATTGTTTCCGGAAGGCGACGGCGCAATCCTGATTGAAGCAGGGAAAGAAATCAACCTTGCAAACCACAGGAAAGTCCGGGCGATCGTTTCATTAATCGAAAATGCGGCGCCTGCGTGGATGATTGAATATATTCCCGCCTACACAACTGTCACCGTTCTGTATGACCCATTCAAAGTTTATGCAAAATTTGGCGAATATCCCTACAGATATGTATCCCGCTATTTCACCCGGCTTCTTGAAAAAGCACAGCCTGCATTCATCCCGGAACCGCGCACAGTCGATATCCCGGTATGCTACGGCGGCGAATTCGGGCCGGATCTCGAAAATGTTGCCCGCATCAACGACCTTACGCCAGAAGAAGTGATCCGGATCCATGCTTCCGGCGACTACACCGTATACATGATCGGATTCGCACCCGGTTTTCCTTATATCGGCGGCATGCCTGAAAAAATTGCAGCGCCCAGGAAAAAAACGCCGCGGCTCAAAATTCCGGAAAGATCGGTTGGAATCGCCGGAAAACAAACCGGGATTTATCCGATCGAAACACCGGGTGGTTGGCAAATCATCGGTCGGACTCCCGTCAAACTGTTCCGGCCGGATCGGGATGGGCCAAGCCTCCTTCAAGCGGGCGACAAAATCCGCTTCCGGCCGGTGAGCCTTGAAGAATACCGGGAACTGGAGAAGATGCCATCATGATTAAAATTATCAAACCGGGCATGCTGACAACGGTGCAGGATCTCGGGCGGTCCGGCTACCAAAAATACGGGGTTGTCCAAAGCGGGGCAATGGATGCTTTTGCCCACAGAGTCGCAAACTTGCTTGCCGGTAATCCGGAAAATGAAGCCACACTGGAAATTACGCTCACAGGGCCGGTGCTGGAGTTTCAGAACGATACATTGATTGCCATTTGCGGCAGCGGGTTCCATGCTGTTTTAGACGGAAAACCGGTCGGGCTATGGCGGCCCATGAAAGTGAAAAGCGGCAGTGAACTCAGACTCAGGCAGGACGGGACCGGTTGCCGCGTCTATTTGGCGGTTTCCGGCGGGATATCCGTTCCGGAAATGCTGAAAAGCAAGTCAACCTACTTGCGTGCGAAGATAGGCGGTTTCAACGGCCGGGCACTCCAGGCGGGCGATGTGCTTGAAACGGGGACCCCCGGGGAAGTGTCCAGGCAGCTGACCGCATCTCTTGAATACCACTCAGCTTGGTCTGTTTCGAAAAACATACTACCGGATTATGGTTCATCTCCAACGATCCGGGTCGTTCCGGGCCGCCACGAGGACTTATTTACCGCAGAAAGTATTGAAACGTTTTTCCGTGAATCATACCGCCTTTCGCAAAATTCCGACCGGATGGGGTACCGCCTCGAAGGTCCGAAACTGACGGTAAAAGCGGCGCAGGAGATGTTATCTGAAAGTGTCAGCTTCGGGACTATTCAGGTGCCGTCCGGCGGGGAGCCGATTGTCCTGTTGGCAGACCGGCAAACGACAGGGGGATATCCGAAAATCGCCCAGGTTGCTTCTGTGGATTTGCCGCTATTAGCCCAGCTGAAGCCGGGGGATGAGCTCCGGTTTAAAAAAATAACGTTGCAGGAAGCACAGTTGCTTTATATAGAAAGAGAAAAACAAATTCGCATGTTGAAGGGAACGATTGCCTACCAGGCGAAAAGGAGGGGCACACATGCCGAGCATTGATCTGAACTGTGATATGGGCGAAAGTTTTGGTGCCTATACCATTGGGAAAGATGAAGAAATACTGGATTTGATCACTTCCGCAAATATTGCGTGCGGTTTTCACGCCGGTGATCCTACTGTGATGCGGAAAACGGTCCGGATGGCGGCTGAAAAAGGGGTTGGGATCGGCGCGCACCCCGGGCTTCCGGATCTGATGGGGTTCGGGCGCCGGAATATACAGATTTCCCCGCAAGAGGCTTATGACATGACCGTCTACCAGATCGGTGCCCTTGCTGCGTTTGCAAAAGCAGAAGGAAGCACCGTCCGGCATGTAAAACCGCACGGCGCACTTTACAATATGGCAGCCAAAGATACGGGACTCGCCGAAGCCATTGCGAAGGCGGTCTATGATGTCAGCCCCGACCTCATTTTATTCGGGCTTGCCGGCTCGGAACTTGTAAAAGCCGGGGAAAAAGCCGGCTTAAAGACGGCGAGCGAAGTTTTTGCCGACCGGACTTATCAACAAGACGGCGCTTTGACACCGCGGCGTGAACCGAATGCCTTGATTGAAGACCGTGAAACGGCGGCAAAACAGGTGATCCGGATGATCAAAGAAGGCGCGGTCACCTCTGTGCAAGGTGAAGATGTGAGTGTCCGTGCTGATACAATCTGTATCCACGGCGACGGCAGACAGGCGCTTCATTTCGCGGCATTTATCCGGCAGTCGCTTGAACAGGAAGGCATCAAGATCGAAAAAATCAGCCATTTGAGCTGATATAAACAGGGTGGCGCCAACTGGAATTCCGGCCGCCACCCCGCTGTAACGGGAGAAGCAGCACAACAGTTTATGCTGTAAAATCGCAGTCTCCCCGTGACCTAGGCTTAATCTCATAACGACTGGCCTATACCTATATATTTGTGAGTCTGCAGGGAGTGAAAATTCGCAACCTCCCCACCTAAAATTCTGTTAAATTGGCAATGGATGGATGAACTAAGCGTTGAAAATGCACAACTTTCCCTCGTAAAACCAGGGCCAACCGGGATAAGCCCACCAACAGAAAACAAGCAGCACAACGGCATATGCCTGATTGGTTTAACAAATAATCGTTGAAATTTACATTCCCCATATAACGCGTGAATTCCCCCGCCTTGAAGATTTATATAAAATGAACTTAAGTTTTTACATCAAGCCCGAGCACCAATTTGCATGATGACTATTTTTTACAAGCAGGTGACAGAGCTGCGAAATGATGTTTATTTTATTTAAAAACAAAAAGTACGGGCGGGGGTTATCTGTATATAGAAAAGGAGTGAACGGGTATGGTATTGATCGGTGTCGCACTGATTATTATTGGATTTGCACTCAGATTTAACCCGCTGGTCGTTGTGACCGTTTCGGGTCTTGTCACCGGATTGATCGCGGGTCTCCCGCTGAAACAACTGATTACGCAATTCGGGGAAGCTTTTACAACAAACCGCTATATGTCCATCTTAATTATTACCTTACCGGTGATCGGCCTTCTGGAAAGAAGCGGATTACAGGAACAGGCGAAACACCTCGTTTCCAAAATCAAAGCAGCAACGGCCGGTAAAATTCTGACATTTTACCTGCTGATCCGCGAAATTGCCGCGGCGCTCGGTCTGAACAGCCTGGGCGGACATCCGCAAACAGTGCGGCCGCTCATCGCACCGATGGCTGAAGGGGCGGCAGAAGCAAAATACGGTGATGTACCGGAAGAAGACAGAGAAGAAATTCGTGCCCAAGCGGCAGCTGCCGACAATATCGGCCTGTTTTTCGGAGAAGATATCTTTGTTGCGGTCGGCGCCATTCTTTTAATGAAAGGATTTTTTGACCAAAACGGCATTAAAGCGGATCCGATTTCGATGGCGCTTTGGGGGTTGCCGACAGCCATATTCGTATTTATCGTCCATTCCATCCGGCTCCGCCTCTTTGACCGGAAACTGGACCGCAAGCTTGGAAAAACCGGAAGCAAGGATGTGAAAAAATGATCATCTCAACTGAGTGGATTTATATCATCATGGGAATCGTTTGCTTTTTCTGCTCTGTCTACACTTTTTTTGATCAAGCAAACAGCAGGCGCATCCCGTCCGGCCTTTTTTACCTGATTTACGCCGTGACGCTCTTGTTTGGAAAAGTGATTCCGCCTTTTTACACCGGGCTGATGGTGCTTGCCATGGTGGCGATTGTGGCATTTGGCGGCCTGCAAAAGGGAAGCTACAATGGGGCAGGTGCGGATGAGCGGGAAAAAAGCCGCAAACGATTGGGAAACCGGCTTTTTCTGCCGGCAATACTCATCCCGGTTTTAACCGTATTGGGCTCAAAATTGCTTGTCAATGTGAAAATCGGCTCGCGTCTTTTGCTGGACCCATCCAATCCGACGCTTGTCGCGCTTGGAGTGGCGTGTATCATTGCCATCCTTACCGCAATGATGCTGACAAAAAGCCGTCCGCAAACCACGTTTAAAGAATCACGGCGTCTTTTGGAAGCAATCGGCTGGGCTGTTGTCCTTCCGCAAATGCTGGCGACACTCGGTACCATTTTTACAAAAGCAGGGGTCGGCACAGTGGTGTCAGGCCTGATTACAAAAGTGATTCCGGAAAATTCGGTTTTCTGGATCGTGTTCGTTTTCTGTGTTGGGATGGCGCTTTTTACGATGATTATGGGCAATGCGTTCGCTGCTTTTCCGGTGATGGCGGCCGGGATTGCGATTCCGTTTTTGATCGAGCGGTTCGGTGCCAATGCGGACCAGATTGCAGCCCTTTCGATGTTCGCCGGTTACTGTGGCACGCTCATGACCCCGATGGCAGCGAATTTTAATATTGTGCCGGCTGCGCTATTGGATTTAAAAGATAAAAACCATGTCATCCGTGTACAAGTGCCAACTGCGCTGCTGACACTTGCGTTTAACATCGTATTGATGTATCTGTTAGTCAAATAGGATGAGATCCATTTAGAGGTATGGGGTAAATCAATACCTATTC
Source organism: Weizmannia agrestimuris (assembly GCF_943193165.1). NCBI lineage: Bacteria > Bacillati > Bacillota > Bacilli > Caryophanales > Bacillaceae > Heyndrickxia > Weizmannia agrestimuris. Next base: position 13,152 of record NZ_CALPDC010000026.1, on the reverse strand, counting down.
GTGAGTAAATGAGAGATCATGGCACTTTAATGAAGGAGGAGAGGAAAATGGAGAAAAAAGTACTCTTAACCGGTTTTGATCCTTTTGGCGGGGATAAAGTAAACCCTGCCCTGGAAGCGGTAAAGCAATTGGACGGAAAAAATATGGAAGGCATTCGCATCGTCACGCAGCAAGTGCCGACCGTATTTCACGAATCGATCCGGACCGCTGCTGAGGCCATTGAACGGGAAAAGCCCGATGTTGTCATTTGTGTGGGACAGGCAGGCGGGCGCACGCAAATCACGCCGGAACGTGTGGCGATTAATATTGATGATGCCCGTATCCCGGACAATCAGCATCATCAGCCCATTGACGTCCCGATTGAAGCGGACGGCCCCGCGGCTTATTGGTCAACGCTGCCGATTAAAACGATCACGAGGCAGCTGCGGGAGGCGGGAATCCCGGCTGCTGTCTCCAACACAGCAGGCACATTTGTCTGTAACCACCTGTTTTACGGCGTCATGCACCATCTGGCAAAAAACAACATATCAGCCCGCGCCGGTTTTATTCACGTGCCTTATATTCCGGAGCAAACAACCGAAACAGGTGCCCCGAGCATGTCACTTGAAATGATCGTCAAAGCGCTTGAAATTGCAGTTTTCGTCTCCGCCACGATTGAAAAAGATCTAGTGGAAACAGGCGGTGCATTGCATTAAGGGATATGAAAAATTGTAGCCGCGCGGATGAAGGACAAAACCGAGTTGGCCGTGGCTGGGGATGTCTTTCATCGAGGTTATGAAGGACAAAAGGCGTTTGGTTGAGTCCGGAAATGTCCTTCAGAGAGTCAATGAAGGACAAAACAGATTTGCTCGCGGCTCGGAATGTCTTTCATCGAGGTAATGAAGGACAAAAGACTGTTGCCTGTATCGTGAAACGTCTTTCACAGGGCCAATGAAGCAAAAAGAAATTCGCCGGTGGCACAAAACCCCTCAAAAAAACCCGTCTGGAAAGTTCATTTCCAGACGGGTTTTTCGCTTTTCTTCCTATTATAATAAAGCGCTGCAGATCAAGTTGATCAGAAATAAAGCCCCTAACAAGATCATCACAGGGTGTAATGTTTTTGCCTTCCCTTCCAGGATTTTCAGAACGGGCCAAGCTACAAAGCCAAAAGAAAGGCCGGTAGAAATACTGGATGTAAAAGGGATCAGCACGATGATCAAAAATGCCGGAAACCAGCTGCTGAAATCATCGAAATGAAGGTCTTTTAACTGCTGCATCATGATGGCGCCGGTAATGACGATAATTGGCGCAATGGCAGCCTGCGGAATATAACCCAAGAGTGGCGTAAAGAAAAGCGATAAGGCAAACAGAATGCCGGCTGTTACCGCCATGATCCCCGTTCTGCCGCCGCTTTCGATTCCGGCCGCGCTTTCTGCAGCGGCAACGGTCGGGCTTGTGCCCAATATCCCCGAAATCAAGCTTGTCGTAGCACTCCCTTCGAAAGTCCTTTTAAAGTTCCTTTTATCGGGGAGGATGCCCTCCAACATGCCCATCGACTCAAAAATGAGGATCATCGACATGGAAAAGACTGCGAGCAAAAACGGGAGAGAAAACAGGTGTGAGAAATCCCCTTTTCCAACAATTGCGCCATAGCTCGTAAAATCGGATAAGGACACATGCGCGGACTGGCTGCCGTGGATGCCAAACAGGATGCCAGCAATCGCCGTCACTGCAATGCCAATCAAAAATCCGCCGTTTACTTTTTTGATAAAAAGCATCAAGTTGACAAAAAGGCCGAACAAGAAAAGAAGGACATTCGGATTGGTGAGAGAGCCGAGCTCGATTAAGGAAGCTTTCCCCGGCTGGATCAGCGCCGCCTTTTCCAGCCCGATTTCAACAAGAAACAACCCGATTCCGACTGTAATGCCGGTTTTTAAGGCAGCCGGGATGGCAGCCGATAACACCGTGCTCAGTTTTGTAAAAGCAACGAGCATGTACAGCACACTGGCCAGCATGGAAATCGCAAGCGCTTGTTGCCATGACAATCCCATATTGACGACAATCGTATACGTAAAAAAGGCATTGACTCCCATTCCGGGCGTTAGGATGATCGGGGCATTGGCCCAAAACCCCATCATCAGGCAGCCTGCTACAGAAGACAGGATGGTGGCAAATACACTTAAATTGACGGGGATCCCGGCATCCGCCAAAATCATCGGATTGACAATGATGATATACGAAATGGCGAAAAAACCGGTCATCCCGGCCGTGATTTCTCTTTTTATAATAGATTTATCAGAAAAGGCCTGCCATAAGGATGGCCGGCCGGAAGACAGCGTACGATCATGATAGAACTGGTGATGAGACATTTTGATTCATTCCCTTTTTATTTGTATGTTCTATTGGCAACCGCCGATTCCTGCCTGTTTAGAACGGGATGTTTGCTACACCTCCAGCCGGCATGAACAGACAGAAACCGTTTTTTCAAACAGCAGAAAGATGAAAAGCCAGCAACAAGTCGGAAAACGAGCGGCTCCTTCGACATCTCTTCACCATCTGTCCAGGTATCAGATAGAGAAGGAGACCTCATCTAAAGAGCCGTACACCCCATCCGCGAACAGGAAGGGTGCACGGAGTTTTTAAAATTTGTTCTTCCGGAACGAAGCCCCCTGGTTTCAGGGAAAATTTTACACATGATCATCCTATCACCATACAAACAAACCGACAAGGCCGGCGCTCAAAAGCGAGACAAGGATACCGGAAAGGATTAAATAGCCTGCATTTTTCGAAATATGGTGTACAGTTGCTTTGTCCGACAAATCTTTAAACGCGCCGATCACCATTCCCAGTGTCGAGAAGTTCGCAAAAGAAATCAGGAACGTGCAAAGGACGGCACGGAAATGCGGTGCGAACGTGTTGACTTTTGGCGCAATTTCACCCATTACAACAAACTCATTGGTAACCAGCTTCGTCCCCATATATTGTGCCATTTGGAAAGCCTGGTCTGCCGGCAGTCCGAGCAAAAAGCTGAATGGGAACAAGATGATGCCCAAAATCGATTCCATTGTCAGCCAAGGTGCGATGAGCATCAGAAGTTTGTCAATCAATGCGGCAAGTGCGACAAATGCGATAACAGAAGCGGCAATGATCAAAATCAATTTGCCCGCTGCCAGAATGGAGTCGCCAAGGAAAGAAAAGAAAGGTTCTTTTTCTTCTTTTTTGACTTCCACTACTTTATCTTCATCCCGATCGATCTTTACAGGGTTTAAGATGTTGACAACAATAATAGCGTTGATGATATTGAGCGGAATGGCAGAGAGCACAAACTGCCCCGGCACCATTTGTGTATAGGCCCCGACAATGGCTGCGGTAATACAGCTCATCGACATCATCGCCAGCGTTAAATTCCGCTCCGGGCTGTTCTTTTTAATTTGCAGGCTGGAAACCGCCAACGCTTCCGTATTGCCCAAAAACATCATTTCAATAGAGAAAAACGACTCGAATTTCGGCTGGCCAGTAATTTTGGACAAAATCCATCCGAGTTTGCCGATGATCCAAGGCAATACATTGAAATAAGTTAAAATGTCAAATAAAGGAACGACGAGCAAAATCGGAAGCAACGCACTGACGAAAAAGTCCATTTGTTTGACATGCACCCAGCTTGAAAAGGCAAACCCGATACCGTCGTAAGCCGTCTGCACAAGCCAGTTAAAACCGTATGCTGCCCCGTGTACCATGGCGCGCCCCACCGGAAAACGGATTAAAAACCAAGCCAGGAAAATATTGAGAACAACCATTAAAGAAATGGATTTCCATTGAATATGCTTTCTATCCTTAGATAATAAATAGGCGACGCCAATAAATACCAAAATGCCAACGATGTTGAGAAGCAAATATCCGAACATGGCATAGACCTTCTTTCCATTAAGATAAACGACACGTTTATGAAGCTTTCAACATGGAGGCGTAAGTGTGTTTGTACACTTCCTTTTATGCTGAAACTTCAAATGTTTTTGGAAAAAGTTCAAACAAAAACATGGTGGCTGTGTTCTGTTTCACAAAGTGAATATAACACCGAATTGAACAATTGTAAACGCAAACATAAAATTATTTTCAAAGATTAAATTTTCAGTTTACAGGAAAGGGGAGAAAAACCAGGGAGGGCAATGGATTCCGGGAAAAAGAAGAGCCGGCCGATAAACCGGCCGGCAACATTTTTTGCTTACTTTACAGCAGCATCTAAAGCAACGCGGATCATGTCATTGAATGTGGTCTGGCGTTCTTCAGCACTTGTCGCTTCCCCTGTTAACAGGTGGTCGCTGACCGTTAAAATTGCCAGTGCTTTTCTGCCATATTTGGCTGCCAGCGTGTAGAGGGCTGCAGTTTCCATTTCAACGGCCAAAATGCCGTATTGTGCCCATTTTTCGTGTTCGGCGTAGTCATCATAGAATAAATCCGCACTGAACACATTGCCGGCTTTCAAATTCAATCCTTTTTCCACGCCGCTTTCATATGCGCTTTTCAGCAAGTCAAAATTTGCCAGCGGTGCGTAATCCATTGCACCGAAAATTTTCCGGTTGATTTGGGAGTCGGTCGATGCCCCCATGGCCAAAATGACATCACGGATTTTGACATCTTTTTGAATGCCGCCGCATGTCCCAACCCGAATCAAATTTTGCACTCCATAATCCTTCATCAGTTCCGTGATATAAATCGAAATCGAAGGAATGCCCATGCCTGTGCCTTGTACCGATACTTTTTTGCCTTTATACGTTCCCGTAAATCCGAACATATTTCTCACTTCGTTATAACATACTGCGTTCTCAAGGAAATTTTCCGCAATATACTTCGCCCTGAGCGGGTCTCCCGGCAACAGGATCGTGTCAGCAATCTCGCCTTGTTTTGCGCCAATATGTGTGCTCATTTTATGATGCTCCTTTACTGAAATTGTCATCCGTACAAAATGACCGGATGCAGCATGTCTGAATTGTACAAAAGGGAGAAAAAAAGGTCAAACCAAGTTGAATACTAGTGCCAATATAACATGCTCGCGAAAGTTTGTAAACGCAGACATGAAAATAATTTCACAAACCCGATTGCCAAATGTAAAGAAGAACGGTTAAAATAAAGGCAGAAAGAGCTGCTGCATGTTTGCATTCCAAGCCGTGCTGCCGCGTTTCACGATTTTCCACAAAAATTTTATACAAAGTGCTCATTTTTGTATCAGGCCGGGGAGGGGAACCTGATGAAGAAAGAAATGGAGAAAAGCAAGTTAAGCATTGAAGTAGCAGAGCTCTATTATCAACTAAACTACAGCCAGCAGCAAATATCTGAACATTTAAAAATATCTCGTCCGACGGTTTCCAGATTGCTACAATACGCGAGAGAAAAGGGATATGTACAAATCAAAATTGCGGACCCTTTCGTGGATTTGCAGCAACTCGAGCAGCAATTGGCTGAAAAATATCACCTGAAAGAAGCCTGTGTCGCGTTTTCACCTGCATCAGATCCGGCAACCATCTTGCATTATGTGAGCATTCGGGCGGCCGAATATGTAAGCGGATTGATCCGAAACGGCATGAGCATCGGCATCAGCTGGGGATCGACCATCTATGAGGTCGCGGCAAAACTTCCGAAAATGCATGTAAAAGGGGCAGAAGTGGTACAGTTAAAAGGCGGGACAAGTTTTTCGCATGTAAACACGTACGCATGGGAAACGTTAATGCTTTTCGGCAATGCCCTGCAGACGCTCCCTGTCTATTTTCCGTTGCCGCTGTTGTTTGAAAAGGCGGAAGCCATGGAGATCGTCATGCAAGATCAATCCATCCAAAAAATTATCGAGAAAGGCAGGGAAGCCCAGGCAGCCATTTTTACGGTCGGTGCTGCAGATGAAGAAGCCTTGCTGTTTAAACTTGGTTATTTTACTGAGGCGGAAAAAGAAAAACTGATGGAAAAAGCTGTCGGGGATGTGTGCTCACGGTTTATAGACCGAAACGGGGAAATATGTGACACAACGATTAACAAGCGGACGGTGAGCATTGAACTTGCGGAGCTGCGCAAAAAGGAATGGTCCATCCTCGTTGCGGGTGGCAGGCGAAAAGTCCTTCCTGCCCACACGGCACTTACAGCCGGCTATGCAAATGTATTGATTACCGATCAACATACCGCCAAACAATTGCTGGGCATGGAACAGGGATAAAATAAGGGTTTCAATTTCCGGTAAAAGAAGAACGCGTGGGAAAAAACGGTTTCCTCCGTTGTGATGGCCAGGCAATATAGCACACCCGTTGAATTCACGGAAAAACAGGAATGCTAATTGGACAAATGTTCCAGACCGGCCAACTTTTTAGCGAAACCAATGTCGAATAGACGCAACGCGCGAAAAAACAGGCATCCCCAATATCACTGTGTCCCAGATATTGACAAAGAAAAAACAGAGGGCTATGATGGGGGCAAAAGGAAGCGATTACAGCAGGTGAAAACTTTTACCTGTTTTTTCGGAGCTTCCTTGCTACCTGCCGGCCAGCCGTTTTTACAGGTAGACCTTTCACTGTGGCTGTCCTTCTGTTTCACAACGGGCTACCTGCGCAGTGACCAGCATGAAAGCAAGTGATTCTTCAAACTATGTTTTGGCATAAAGGAGAGAACAATAATGGCAGAAAAATTTAAAAGAGTATCGATTATTGTACTGGATTCGGTCGGAATAGGAGAAGCGCCCGATGCAAAAAAGTACGACGATGAAGGATGCGACACACTCGGCCACATTGCCGAAAAAATGAACGGGCTTAACATCCCGAATATGGCAGCGATGGGATTGTCCAATATCCGTCCGGAAAAACCGCTCGTTGGGGTACCGGTTCAGGAACATCCGAAAGCTTTCTTCACCAAAATGCAGGAGATTTCTGCAGGGAAAGACAGCATGGATGGCCACTGGGAAATGATGGGCCTTCCTGTCACGAGCCCACTCCGCACGTTTCCAGAAGGTTTTCCGGATGAATTGATAAAAAAAATCGAGGATTTCAGCGGCCGCAAAGTGCTTTGGAACAAACCGGCAAGCGGCACGGAAATCATTAAGCAGTTCGGTGAAAGACAAATGGAAACAGGAGAGCTGATCGTTTACACTTCCGGTGATTCTGTACTTCAGATTGCGGCCCATGAAGAAATCATTCCGCTTGAAGAATTGTACAAAATCTGCACATATGCGCGAGAGTTGACGATTGATGAGCCTTACCGGATCGGGCGCGTCATTGCAAGGCCGTTTGTCGGAACGTCTGCCGATAATTTTACAAGAACGTCCAACCGGAAAGACTTTACGCTGGAACCAACGGAAGAAACCGTGATGGATTTTATCAAAGATAGCGGGCTGGATTCCATCGCCATCGGGAAAATCAACGACATATTCAGCGGTCACGGGATCACAAAAGGATTCCACACCGAAAGCAATATGGACGGCATGGATAAATTAGTGGACGAACTGAAAAAACCGTTCCACGGCCTCTGTTTTACGAACCTTGTCGATTTTGACGCGAAATACGGCCACCGCCGTGATCCGATCCGCTACGGACAAGCGATTGAAGCGTTTGACAAGCGGCTTGATGAAGTGCTGCCGGAACTGTCGGAAGAAGATTTACTGATTATTACGGCTGACCACGGAAACGACCCGGCGTTTAAAGGAACGGACCATACACGGGAATTCGTGCCGCTGCTTGTCTACTCCCCGCGCTTTAAAGAAGGTCGCGCCCTTCCTGTAAGGCAGACGTTTGCCGATCTCGGCGCAACGATCGCAGAGAACTTCGGTGTCCGTGCACCTAAAATCGGGACCAGCTTTTTGAACGAACTACGCTGAAAAGAAAGGTGACGAGCCATGCGGATGATCGACATTATTGAAAAAAAGCGGAACGGCGGAGAACTGGCAACGGAAGAAATCAACTTTTTTGTGAAGGGGTATACAGAAGGCACCATTCCTGATTACCAGGCAAGCGCCCTGGCCATGGCCATCTATTTTAAGGATATGTCAGATCGGGAAATTGCGGATCTGACCATGGCGATGGTCCATTCCGGGGAAACGCTTGATCTGTCTGCCATCCACGGCATCAAAGTAGACAAACATTCAACCGGCGGTGTCGGTGACACAACAACACTTGTCCTCGCCCCTCTTGTAGCCGCACTTGGCGTCCCGGTAGCAAAAATGTCGGGCCGGGGCTTGGGGCATACAGGCGGTACCATTGACAAACTGGAATCCATTCAAGGGTTTCATGTTGAAATTACGACAGACCAGTTTATTGATTTGGTGAACCGGGAAAAAGTTGCCGTTATCGGACAAACCGCCGACCTGGCACCTGCTGATAAAAAGCTGTACGCACTAAGAGATGTCACTGCAACGGTGGACTCCATTCCGCTGATTGCAAGTTCAATCATGAGCAAAAAAATTGCTGCGGGTGCAGATGCCATTGTTTTAGATGTCACAACAGGCGCCGGTGCTTTTATGAAAAAAGAAGAAGATGCCATCCGCCTTGCTGAAACAATGGTCCGGATCGGCAACCATGTCGGCCGCAAAACCATGGCCGTGATTTCCGATATGTCCCAGCCGCTCGGATATGCCATCGGGAATGCCCTCGAGGTAAAAGAAGCCATCGACACGCTAAAAGGAGAGGGCCCTGACGATTTGACGGAACTGGTGCTTGCACTCGGCAGCCAGATGGTGGTGCTTGCCGGAAAAGCGACGACATTGGAAGAAGCAAGGAAAATGCTGAAAGAAGCCATCGCGAATGGCGCCGGTCTTGAAAAGTTTAAAAAATTTGTCGCCAACCAGGGCGGGGATCCTTCTGTGATTGACCATCCGGAAAAACTGCCGCAAGCGAAATATGCGATCGATCTCCCGGCAAAAACTTCCGGGTACGTTTCCAAAATGGTTGCAGACCAGATCGGGGTTGCGGCAATGATGCTGGGGGCAGGACGCGCCACGAAAGAAGATAAAATTGATTTTGCAGTAGGAATCGTTTTGCGGAAAAAAGTCGGGGATCGGGTAGAAGCCGGAGAACCGCTCGCCACGATTTATGCAAACCGGGAAGCAGTCGAAGAAGTAAAAGAAAAAATATACGACAATATCACCATCTCCGATCACGGTGAGGAACCGAAACTGATTCATAAAATCATTACAGAATAATCGATCCTATTGAAAGGGGAAATTTTATGACGAACCTTGCAGCGTATATTGATCATACCTTATTAAAACCAGAAGCAACCGAAAAAGACATTTTAAATTTAACAGCAGAAGCTGCACAATATCATTTTGCATCTGTCTGCATTCATCCTTACTGGGTAAAATTGGCTGCCAAAGAGCTGGCTGGAACAGGCGTGAAAGTCTGCACCGTCATTGGCTTCCCGCTTGGCGCCACAACGTCCGAGACAAAAGCCTTTGAAACGAAAAAAGCAATCGAGGACGGCGCGGATGAAATTGATATGGTCATCAATATCGGTGCATTAAAAAGCGGAGATATAGAAGCCGTTGAGGCGGATATCCGTGCGGTCGTGGAAGCGGCACAAGGAAAATTGGTCAAAGTCATTATCGAGACCTGCTTATTGACAAACGAAGAGAAAGAACTGGCTTGCAGACTGGCTGTCAAGGCAGGCGCCCATTTCGTAAAAACGTCAACCGGATTTTCAACAGGCGGCGCCACGATAGAGGATGTAAAACTGATGCGGCAAACAGTCGGGGACAAAGCCGGTGTCAAGGCTTCAGGCGGAATCCATACAAAAGCAGAAGCGGAAGCCATGATTGAAGCCGGCGCAACAAGAATCGGGGCCAGCTCCGGCGTAAAAATTGTGAGCGAATCGTAATCGGGGATTCGCTCGTTCAAAGAGCTGGATCGGTGCAAATTGTAAGCGAATAAGAAAGGGAGTGCGAGACATGGATGTTGAAAAATGGGTCAAAGATGCCATTGAAATTCGTAAAGCCGCCTATGTTCCTTATTCCCACTTTGAGGTTGGCTCCTGTCTTGTTACAAAAAGCGGGAAGGAATATTTAGGATGCAATATTGAAAATGCATCATACGGATTATCCAACTGTGCGGAAAGAACGGCTATTTTTAAAGCGGTATCTGAAGGGGAAAGGGAATTTCAATACATGGTCATCGCCGGAGATACGGATGAACCCATTGTGCCATGCGGGGCATGCCGCCAAGTGATGAGCGAATTTTGCGAGAAAGATATGCCGGTCCTGCTCGTGAACACAAAAGGCGACAGGCGGCTAACCACCGTCGGAGAACTCCTCCCCGGCGCGTTTTCCAAAGATGATATGTAAGCCGAAAACAGGCAGCAAAATTCTTGCTGCCTGTTTTTGTGCGGCGATATGCGGGACCAGCATGCGCTTATATGCAGCGGATTCCCGCGCCTATTTGGAATGCATAAAGATAATTCGTACGGTTTTACCGTTTAAGATGGCATTTCGAACGATTTCCCCTCGAAAATAATCCCCCGACGTATTCACCGAATCCAATTTTTCCTTGCATTCAGGCACCAGCCTGTATACAATAAGAAACATAACTTCAGTATTTTTCATAACTTCGGTATTTTTCCATAACTTCGCAGCGGAACCCCTTATACAGGGTCACGAACAAGGAGGAGAACGATGTGTCAAAAGTAAAAAGTTCCAACTTAGGTTACCCCAGAATCGGAGAAAAAAGGGAATGGAAAAAGGCGCTCGAGCAATTTTGGGCAAAAACGCTTTCTGAAGAAGCGTTTTTAAAACGGGTAAAGGAATTGCGCTTAAGTTATTTGGAAAAGCAAAAAAATAGCGGTATCGATCTGATTCCAATCGGTGATTTTAGCTTATATGATCACATTCTGGATACTGCTGTTCTTTTCGGCCTGATCCCTGAACGGTTTCACCATACAAACGGCGCTGTCAGCTTAGATACATATTTTAGTATAGCCCGCGGCAATTCTAATGCGGTCGCTTCCGAGATGACAAAATGGTTTAATACCAATTACCATTACATCGTCCCGGAAATAAACGCCGGCACTACCCCTTATATTACTGAAAATCGTTTGCTCAATCTTTATCTTGAAGCGAAGAAAGAGCTGAATATCGATGGAAAGCCGGTTATTGTGGGCCCTGTTACCTTGTTAAAACTATCAAAGGGGTTTGAAAAGAAGGACTTTCCGAATCTTTTGCGCGCCCTTATCCCGCTTTATATTGAAGTCTTTACCGATCTTCAAACAGCGGGAGCGACATGGGTTCAAGTCGATGAACCCATTCTTTCCACAACGCTTGACAAGAAAGAGCTTGGCTACTTCAAAGAAACATACGAAGCTTTTCATCAAGCTGTTCCCAATTTAAATCTTTTACTTCAAACGTACTTTGAATCTGTTGATCATTATCAGGACGTGGCAGCTCTCCCTGTCCAAGGGATTGGTCTTGATTTTGTATATGATGACGGTGCTAATCTTGCATCACTTGAAAAATACGGATTCCCGGAAGATAAAGTACTTGCTGCGGGAGTGGTGGATGGCCGGAATATTTGGCGCACCGATCTTGATGAAGCGTTACAACAAGTAAATGATCTCCTCCATTTTGTGGATCAGGAACGGCTTTGGATTCAGCCATCCTGCAGTTTACAGCATGTTCCCGTCACGGTCCGCCAAGAAAGCGAACTGGAGCCAGTTTTAAAAAATGCGATCAGTTTTGCGGATGAAAAACTGAAAGAAGTCGTGGCACTTGTAAAAGGCGTGAATGAAGGGCGCGATGCCATCCTTGAAGAAATAAAAGAAAGCAACGAAGCGATACAGGCATTAAATCACTCATCGCATCGAAACATTGATTCAATTAAAAAAGAAATTCAATCGCTTGGGGATGACATGCCAAAACGGCCGTTGCCATTTTCTGAGCGGCAAGCGATTCAAGAAAAGAAGTGGAAACTGCCGCTTCTGCCGACGACAACAATTGGCAGTCTGCCGCAAACCAAAGAGATTCGTTCAGCAAGACAAAAATGGCGCAAGGGCGAATGGACGGAAAGCCAATATGAACAATTCATTCAGCAAAATATCGCAAAATGGATTAAAATTCAGGAAGACTTGGACATCGATGTGCTCGTCCATGGTGAATTTGAGCGGAATGACATGGTCGAATATTTTGGTGAAAAACTTCGCGGCTTCGCTTTTACCCGTTTTGCCTGGGTTCAATCGTATGGTTCCAGATGTGTCAAGCCGCCGATTATTTTTGGCGATGTTGATCTGGAGGCTCCAATGACCGTAAAAGAAAGCACCTATGCCCAAAGTCTGACAACACGACCGGTCAAAGGCATGCTCACCGGCCCTGTTACGATTTACAATTGGTCATTCGTTCGAAATGATATCAGTCAATTTGATGTCTTCAAACAGATTGCGCTTGCCTTGAAAAAAGAAATTCATGCCCTTGAGGAAAATGATATTCGGATGATTCAAGTAGATGAACCCGCGATTCGCGAAGGGTTACCATTAAAAGAGGAGAAAAAAGGAAAGTATCTTCATGATGCTGTTTATGCTTTCCGCTTGGCAACCAGCTATGTGGATCATAGCACACAAATTCATACGCATATGTGTTATTCAGAATTTGATGAAATCATTGATGCCATCGATCAATTGGATGCTGATGTGATTTCAATTGAGGCTGCCAGAAGCCATGGGGAAATCATTTCCACCTTTGAAGACCATGAGTATGACAAAGGGATCGGCCTCGGTGTCTATGACATTCACAGCCCCAGAATACCAAGTGTGGAGGAAATCAAGACGAGCATTGAACGTGCGCTTCGAGTGATTGATCCTAAATTATTCTGGATCAATCCTGACTGCGGCCTGAAAACAAGAAAACCGGAAGAAACGATTCCTGCACTTAAAAATCTTGTCCAAGCGACGAAAGAAGTCAGGGAAAAACATTTACAGCTCAAGTAAAAGCTAAAGGATATGGGCCACCATTGGCTCATATCCTTTTTTAAAATAGACATGCTCTATGTTAAGGAACAAGGCCAATTTTTCATGCTTGCTTAACGTAGACGCCCTCTATGTGAAGGAACAAGGCCATTTTTGCGCGCTTCCTTAACGTAGACGCCCTCTATGTGATTAAGTCCGTATAATTGTGTAAAAAGAAGGAGTCATTTTATCAACTCTTGGCAACACTGTTTTCAACAACAATAA
>NZ_CALPDC010000025.1:0-42082 GCF_943193165.1 Weizmannia agrestimuris | reverse complement strand
GTAGCCGAAAGTGTACAAAAAGAGTGTCTTGGAATACCCGATATTTAAACCTTGTCGAGAAAAACTTGACACATACAAAAAATGGGAGATCTAGACAAAATAAATCAATTTTCTTATAATTTGTTATGCAGGCGTAAAAAGGTTTTCGATTAAGTGTTTAAGTTTAACAACAAAAAATACCCCCCTATTTTCGTTAAATCTTTTTTAGAAGAACGCCTGCAAGAGCAGGTTTCGGCCTGCTCTTTTTTCTACTCAATACAGCTGGCTCTCTTCACACAATTTCTCTTCGAAATGTTTATCACGGCGCTGAATCCGGATCATGCTTAGCTCAGTGGCGGGAATTTTAGTGAAAATGGGCTGATTCTCTGACAAATAAGAAGGAAACGGAAATAATGGGATTTTTTAAAGATTTTTTCGCCGAAAGAATTCTCCCACACCCACAAATGTTAAGGCACTCACTTTTGCAGAAACAAAATAATTTTGTACGGATTTTGCACAGAAGAAATGCAAAACGCCCGCAAACCCTTGCTATTAAAGGTCTGCGGGCGTTGCTGTTAAGCGGCCCCGAGAGGACTCGAACCTCCGACGCACGGTTTAGGAAACCTAACGGATACCTAAAGCGTCGGAAAGCCATGCGGTAGCCTATACGCTGCCTCATACGGTTTATACACCGGCTATCGTTCGTCTTATTACTTACGTCTATCATAACCGATTATGTTAGCGTAGACAAGTGCGTAATTGTATTTTTTATATGTTAACGTAATATTGACGAAGGTTTACATATATCGGAGTTATGACGGGTTGGCTCGTATAATCAGCACGGCGCCACTGGCGCGTGCGGCCGTCATAATCATGGGGGTTGCCTTCCGTTGCAATAGCGCATGAATGGCGTGGCCTCGGAATTTTTTCGGGGGTGTTGGTTTTCGGTAATAAAGACATATTTATATCGTAGGACAACGAGAGACAACCGCCTATATAACGCTGCACCGTTTACTTTGTAAAAGTTGCGTATAATACTTGCGTATAATATGAATTATACGTTATAATGGACGTAACAGAAAAACGAGTATCGTCGCCAATCCTTGATTTTATGACATCGTTACTTTAACGTGTGAAAGCGTAACTCGTTTAAAAAGTTGCGTATAATTATTTAACGAGGTGAAACGGAATGGAAACACTGGAATACATCGAACAATTTAAGGCGGAAGCGTTGGCGGGCAAATCTCCGTTGACTCAAAAAGGATATGCACATGCGCTGAAAAAGTTTGCGGAATGGCTCGAAGGCACAGGTGGCAACCTTGCCGAGTTTAGTCGGTATGACGTGCAGTTATACATACAATATTTGGAGACGGTTGCCAAACGCAAGCCGTCCGGAATCAATCGGGACTTTGCCGCCATAAAAGCGCTGGCACGCTGGCAAGGCCGCGAGGAAGTCGTTAAAGATGTACGGAAGGTTAAAGCGCCAAGCATAACGGATAAAGCACCGGAATGGCTGGACGACAAAACAGTTCGGAAGATCGTGGCAGAAGCCAGCCGCAAGGCCGGCAAACGAGACTACGCTATTGTCCTTACACTGCTCGGCTGCGGGTTACGGGTAAGCGAACTGGCGGCGCTGGATCGGGACGATGTAACGATAAGCGAGCGCAAGGGGTCTCTCGTGGTCCGCAATGGCAAAGGCGGCAAGTCGCGTGTCGTGCCGATACCGGCCAACGTTCGGCACGCGCTACGCAGCTACCTGGAGCAGCGGCACGATAACCAGCAAGCGCTATTCCTTTCTAACTTTAACAAGCGCATAAGCGTCCGATCGGTACAGGCAATGCTTGCACAGTACGGCGTGCATCCGCATCAACTCCGCCACACCTACGTCAAGAAGCTGGTGGACGCGGGCACGCCGATGGCCACGATCATGAGCCTTACGGGACATTCCAGCGCCGACATGGTCGCATGGTACAGTACGCCGACCGAGGAAGAGAAGCAAGCAGCGATCGAAAATATATTTTAATGGTTTAGTCGGTCATAAGCGCGATGGCCGGCTTTTTTGCGGCCGCGTGACCCCCCACGGCACCCGCTCAGGGCGCCGTTTTTGGCGCACCTTAAACGCGCGCAGTATCAAATCACTTGGGGTGGTTAAAAAGTGTGTGTAATTGACAGATTTACGTACAAATTAGCGCCATACAGCCGTTTTAACAGGCTCCTAGGGTGATTATAAGGGTACGGCGCTAAAGGCGCTTAAAACGGCCATACGGGGCTAAAATCTGCCACGATCAAGTCGCTGAACAAGCTCGCGAATGTCAACCGGAGATGACACGGAAGAGCCCCGTTCACGCCTACCAACGGGTAGCTGGCGAAGCAATTTTCGAGATTGGTCGGCGGTTGAAACACGTTAAAGAAAACGATTTGGCGCATGGGCAATTCGGAAAATGGCTTGAAGAAAACGTTGAAATGTCTTGGCAAACTGCAAATAAGTTTATGAAGGCGTATGAACAACTTGGAGATTACGCGACGTCGCGTAATTTGACGACAAGTAAAATTTTCGAAGTTATCGCACTTCCAGCCATAATCGATCGTCAAGAATTCATCAAGCAATCGCACACAATCCCGTCAACAGGCGAAGTAAAAACGGTCGACAAAATGACGGTACGGGAGTTGCGCGAAGTCAAAAAGGCGCTGAAAGAGGCGGAAAAAGCCCGCAGCAGGCATGTTACCCACTGCGCCAACTGCGCGGAAATTGAGGAGACCGTTACTGGCCGCCTTATTTGTCATCCACAATCGTTATGATTTCATTTATATCGTCGATACCTAGCGCTTCCGCAATTTTTTCGAGTGCTTCCTTCGGGTAGCGTTTTATTTTGTTGTTCACAAGTTCACTAACTGTGCGCTCGGTTAAATTGGCCATTGATGCAAGTTGTTTCTGTTCGATGCCCCTTTCTTTCAATACTTCTCTTAATCTTACCTCGATAACTTTCATCTGCTTAACCTCGCCATCTTCTTTTTTCTATAATTATACCGGTCAAAAAATAATTACGCAAAATGCAATTTTGTTGTTGACAATTACGTTAAACGGAATTATACTTTAATTACGGTAAACGTAACCATAAAGGAGCAACAAATCAGATTGGAGGTCGTTAAGATGCTAGCAGCAATATCATTTGCAGTTATCGGCTCGTTTACGATTGGCCTATTTTGCGGAATGAGCGGCAACGGCGGCGCAGACACTCGAACGGAAAGGGGGATCCGGTATGGCAAGCCGCAAGAACCTTAAACACCTGGCCTTTTATACCCGCAAGGTTGCCGAGCAGGTGCGTAACCGGCGCAATGCCAGCCGTAACAAGTACCGGCATGACCGACTACTACAATACAAAACGGCGCTCAATCGGCGCTTACGGAGGGATTTAAATGACAAAAATTAAAGTGGCTTACATATATGGAGGCTTTGCGGACTTTACAAAAACGGATGCCGGTGTATTGCTGCCGGACGGCCGCGTATTTGCCAGCGATGCCGAAGGTTACGGCGTGTATAATGCCATCGCAACGAGCGACCCGGAACTATACCTCGTTAACCTTGACGTCGAGTACACGGCCGAGCTTCCGGCCAGCCATGCGATGCTACTCGCATAAAAAAGCCCCGATGAAGCGCAGTGCCCGCAGGTTGGCGACTACGTGGCGCTGGTTGGCCGTGGAGGGGCACAGGCTCGGCCGTTTGGCGGCGGCCGGGCACACAATTAAAACGGAGGCGAACGACACATGATTAAAGTGATCGACGGCAAACGGTACAACACGGACACGGCCGAGGAGGTGTACAGCCACTATACCGGCCAATATGGCGATTTTGATTATCGCGAGCGGACTCTTTATCGCACAAAAGCAGGCGCATGGTTTATTTACCATGCAGGCGGGGCGCTTACAGATATGGCGGTTGTTACAAGCGGCAACGATCGCACCGGCAGCACCGCGATTGAGCCGGTAAGCGACGACCAGGCTTACGCATTTTTAGAGCAGCACTCGGACGACGAGGAGGCGTTAGCAGCGATGGAACGGTATTTTGGCGACCGGGTGCAGGACGCGTAAAGGGCGTCCGTCCGAAAGAATCGTTTCCAAACTCGGAAACAAATAACTTTTCTCCATTTGGAGGGAAGTTAAAGATGGCGCCGTAAAGCCGGGGAAAAGAGCGAATGAGTGAGGGAGGAAAGAATAAGGTTTCACCAACTGGAGAAACCCTGACCCGAATTCGGAATAGGGTCGTACAAACGAAGTCCTCGCAAAGAAAGCCGGAATAGGGACGACTTAAAACCCGGACAGAAAGCGGCGCTGGTTATTCGGTTGTATTACGAGGAGGAACGACGGAAGGCTAAGAAACGGATGTCTGAAGGCGGGACGATTGGTAACGATATTCGGTGGAATGGATCGGATACTCCAAATTTGGAGAGGGCGATAGAAGTAACGGGAGAAACCGCAGAAATACTCCGAACAAAAGCCGGGGCAGGCAAGTCGAACATGTATTACCTGCTCGCAATCTATCGCAATCGCCCCGACCTATTCGATAAAGTATTCAACGGAGAAATTTCGATCAACAAGGCTTATACGCAGATGAAGGCGGACGGACGCGACGAAGGGATGAACGGCTTAAAATGCGGCAAGCCCCGATGATGCTGGCGGTGGTTGGCGACACCGTGAACGGCAACGGCGGAGGGTAAACGGCAAACACACCGAAAATTTAACGATAGAGGCCCCCGATGATGCGGCAGCGATTGGCGGCGCTGGGTTTGGCACGCGGAGGGGCGAACGGTGATTTTGCGGCTTTGGTTTCCGGTGATAAGCGGCAACAAAGCCGGCGCCGGCAAACGACCGTCCAGCGGCAACTGGGCGGTCTTTTAAATGCTGCGACGTCGGAACGTTTAGAATGCGAAACCGGTTTCGCATTTACCGATAAGTAACGGAAATGTCCCGAGGTCGGGAAGAAAATTGACCCTACGCAGAATTCTGCGGAACGGGAATACTTTACATTTAGCGAAAAACTGGAATGGGCAAGACGGTTGGAACGAATTGAGAGAGTTAAAGCGGAGGAGAGAAGAAAAGCAACACTTAAACAAAACACAAGCACCGATACGGAAAATTTTCCGGAACGGAATGATTCGGGTGAAACTCGTGACATTGTAGCAAAAAAGTGGTTTTGGTAGTAGAAATACTTATGGAAAAGCCAAATTCATCGCTGAATATGTCCCATTTTAAACTGCACGCTAGTCCTACCGTAGTAGGGGCGAAAAAAAATCCGTCAATTAAGTATATATAAGCTTACTTTTTGGCCGTTAGTTATCTATATATTATGAAGGGGGTTAGCGCCCCCGCAAAGAACAATCGAAGGGGGAATCGAAATGCAACTTTCAAAGGAACTTATCCGATTTATTCGGCAAAATAACCGATTAAGCCAGCGCGAGTTTGCTGACCGTATAGGTGTAAGTAACTCGTACATTGCGCTCGTTGAAAACGGTATTAAGCCCGTAACGCCAAACCTGTCGAAAAAGATTACGAAAGAGTTCGACATTGACGTTGATTATATCGAAGCTGCCAGGCGGTTTATTGACGTTTGACCGCGGGCTACAAGGAGGAAGCGGATTTCCGTCCTCGACACCTAAACGGCACGCTGTGAGCTCGCAGGAAGCCCGTACAGACGTTTTACTAATCGTAAGGGTAACGTCGTCTACAAGCGCCAGAATCAAGCGGAAACGATGAGGAGGGGCTACCGTCATATGACCACGTGGGGCCACGGAAGGCCGAAAAATTACGATATATTAAGTAGAGGGGCAGCGCAATGTTATTGTCAATCGGAAGTATATCTTTTGCGAGGACTTCGTTCGCGGCCGTTCTAACACGGAAAAAAGCGGTTGTCAATAATAAACCGCCTAAAAATCCGAGTTAATTTTAAAGGAGGCTGATTGTAAATGCAAATGTACCTACTAACAAACGGGGGTATCCGTCCGATGAGTTCTACACATGCCGAAGTCGTCCGCATGGAGCAAATAAATTTCAGCATCAATGATGCACGGTTACAGGCGATTGAACTTCTCGCCGACCTGGAGCAACGCCAGCGCTTAAACAAGCCGCAGGCAATCATGGCTTTGCAAAAGGCAGCCGCATCATACGAGTCTATTATCAATAGCTTGCAGCCGGCCACAAAATCGGGTTATTTGCGGCACTTTTACAAAAAGCTACAACGTACAGCCGAGCGGGAGCTGGCCAACGTTAAGCAGATGTTAGAAACGGTTTTAACTGGCGATAACGATAAGTTTAACGAGTATTATCAGCGTTACGTGTCGTTATTGTCGTTATAAAAAAAAATAAAAAAAACATAAAAACATATACTGTTCAATTTTGAACGGTGAGAGGGGAATGAAAATGAGCCAGCTTTATGTAACTTGCCCAGTAACGGGCGAGCGCATGGAACGATTTACAAAGGAGCACGCGCAAAAACTCGGCTTTCCGTCACTTTCGAAGTACCGGAAGGCATATAACCTCGACTATCTAACCGTTTACCAACGATCGCGCAATCATTTAAAGCGCCTGTATAATGTCGATTTTAAGCGCTGGGTCGTCGGTTACAGGGATAGTGACGGTGAAATGCGTTATGTCACGAAGATATATGAGCCTGGCACAACATCGACGGCTAGGGCAGCCAGTCGCTTCCCACTGGGCGATAGCAATTTTAACGCACATTTTGCCGGCGTGCATCCGCTTGCGATATTTGCATTCGGCACACATGCCCGTTATTTCGGCTTTGATGTCGACAGCAAGGAACAGGCGCCAACTCACACGCTTAAAATTGTGCAGACGCTTGTTGCCGAGGGATTTAGTCGTCATGACATTCACGTTAGTTTTAGCGGCGGCAAGGGCTACCACGTCGAGCTTTTTACGGCACAACATTTATCGTTTGCCGACTGGGTAACGTTCGGGCGGTACATCATCGGCAAAGCAGGGTTAACCGGAGAGCCGATCGAGTTCAGGCCGACCAGCAACAACTCGCACGCCTTGAAAATGCCGCTCACGAAGCATCCAAAAACGGGGCGCTTTGCCGGTTATTGCGACAATCAAACGCTTGAAGTGCTCGACGAGCAGCAATCGCATGATTATCTCGCAACCATCCAGCAGATTGACGTCGATCCGGTGCTGGCCGTCATCGACCGAGCTAAAACAGCGACGAAGCCAGCAGCAAAACCGGACAAGCCGAAGCAAAAAGCCGTTCGCGTGCGTGAAGTCGGACTGTTTAAGACGACCGCCGAAAAGAAGGAAACGGCCGTTAAGCTACTGAGCGAAGGCCTGCCGGGCACTGGCACACGCTGGAAGGCAATGCGCAACGTGCTTATCCCGTATCTAAAAATTGAGCAGGGATGCGACGAAAGAGAAACGCGTGAAATACTTGTAAATTTTTGCCATCGTGAACATGAAGCCCGTCGAATTACAACGCCGTTAGACAAATGCGAGCGCGAAATTGACGACCTCATAAAAAACTACTATCCGCTTGTCGATGGTGTGTATTCAAACGTGCGAGATGTCGAGATAACAAGGAGTGAAGTCGAGTGGGTTGTCGGTGTGATAGAGCAAGACGGCTCGCGGACTGCGCGCGACTTGTTGTGGGCGCTGCTGCTCCTGAAAAAAGCCTACGCGAATAAAAAAGGCGAATTTTTTGCGGCAAGGGCAACCGTGCAAAAGCTGCTCGCAAAACCGCGCAAAATATCGCCTGTTACTATTCAAAAAAGCCGCGACTGGCTCGCAGAAAATGGTTATATCGAGTTTACGGTGCCCGATAACTCATTCCGCGAGCGTCGTGCGACTACTTACAAATTATTAAATGAAGAAGCGACAGAAACTGAAATACTCGGCCAGGTTCAATTTGACGAAGAACTAGATAGCCGGGCATTGCTGAAAGAAGTCACGAAGCATTTATACGCTTCACACGAATTAAAAAAATTAAAGCTCGCATAGTTGTCCATCTACTTCTACGATTACCATTATATACGGTTATGTGTCGATAGTCAATATAAATAAAAAAAAACAACAATAAAAAACATATACTGTTCATTTTTTAACAGTGAGAGGGGAATTGTAAATGAGCCAGCAAGCAATTAAAACGTTAAAGATTAAGTCAAGTAAACTGTACGAGCTTCGCATGAAATTTGAACGCGCAGCCGTAACGGATTTTAAGGGCGTTTCCGACTCTATTGAGCAATCAATCGAGGAACAATACACAAAAACGGGTGCATTTCCGCCGGCTGAACAACTGGACATGCTCGCGGGCATACTCGACTATGTGGCCGAAAATATCGAGCGTGAAGCGCTGGAAAAAGAAATCCAAAACAGATCGGCAGCAGAATGGCGCCGCCTTGAATACGAGCACGTCACAAAGGCGGATTTTACCGAGCCGGACCTGGACGATATGCTTTTAACGGCGGTCGAGCAAGGCGAACTGACCCAGGAACAGGCGCAGGAAATGCGGAGCAAATACAGGCCTTGTGCGCATCGCTTTTGCTTAAACGTATTCATTCCAGCGCGCAAAGATCAGACTTATTGCTGCCCGGAGTGCCGGAAAGCTGAAAGCAACGCGGTTAAAGAGTACAGGCGGACGAGCCAGCTATATGCAAACGGCACATATCTGCCGGTGTATGCGTATAAAGACGTGCGCGGAAGGCAGGCGAAACAAAACTATGAAACGCATGAAAGATTGTTTGCGCCGGCTACGCTGGAACTTGTCGGAGCACAAAAAGAACTGAAAAAATACGAAAGCAGCGGAAAACGTAACCGGAAAGAAGAAGAACGAAAGCTGAAAGACTATCGGCTTCAAAAAGAAGTTAAGCGAGCAGAATCGACTGAACCGAGTGAAGTGCACGTAACAAAGATGACGCCGGAAGAAATTAAGAAGTATTTTGCGAATAAATACACAGAAGATCACTTAAAAAGAGAAAGACAACGAGCCATAAATGCAGCAAAAGCGCCTATAAAACCGCGTTAATTATAAGGGGGGGAGCCAATACTTCGCCATTATAAATCTAACATAATTACAGGGGGATTGTCAATGGAACTGTATCAAAAAATTGAACGCATTGGCCCGGCACGTTTTGAAGCCGAAATTAAGCTAGTCGATGACGCGGGCACCGAAAAGGTAATGACGCGAACATATGAACGTTGTAACTCCATTTTTGTCGCCTACAAGTCGCTGATTACAGCGCTCAGAGGGCTACACGATTGCACGATTACACTGCACACGAATCATCATCAGTTGTCGGTGGAGCTGTTTCACGAGCGCGCGAAAAATACGACACTGGCGAACATGCTCGACGATATTACCGCAATAAATAACCTCGAAATCAAAAATGGAAAAGGAGAATGATTCCGGTGAAAAACGAAAATGTAAATGCGAATGTGCTGGAAAGACTGTCGGACTTGATCGAAAAATGTGCGGAATCTGCGGAAAACATTGAACGCAAGCTTGACGCAGCGCTAGGCGGTGATGCGCGATGACCGGACAGGACAAACGTATCTGCCGTATCTGTGGCGCTAACAAGCCGATTGAGATGTTTGAGATCGACAAGCGCGTTAAGGGCGGCCATACCAACCGCTGCAAGGCTTGCAAAACGGCGCTCGAGGACCGGGCACATCGCGCGTACCGTGACATGAAAAAGCGTGCCCGCAAAGCAGGCGTGCCGATGGAGGTCACGGTGAGTGAGCTGCGGTTGCTTTACACGGCGCATGACGGCAAATGCATTTATTGCGGTAAAAGCGAGGATGAAGCCGGTTGTCGGCACCACATCGACCATGTAACGCCGTTAAGACGAGGCGGAACGAATCACATATCGAATTTGGTGCTCGCTTGTGCATCGTGCAACGCCTCTAAGGGTGATAAGCCGCTCGTATCATTTTATCTCGATCGCGATCGCGACAAATTCTCCGAACAGGCGTTTTCAACCGTCGCATGTGTTATTTCCTTGACGGCAGGGCAACCGGTTCAAGAGGTGCTAAACGGCTTACTTTACGAGCATGCCTATTATGTAATGGAGCGACTAGATAAGGAGATGGCGGCTGGTGAAAAACGAGTTACGGCGCCTTGAGCCGGGCTGGCTGGCCGGTTATACGGAAGATCGCGAGCTGATACGCCGTATCAAACGGTACAAAAAAGACTGGCGCATAATGGCCGACTATTTTAAAAATGGCCGGCTTGTTGGCGTGCAGTTTAAAATACCGATCGAGCAGCGCCGTTCAGCCGAGCGAATGACACCGGAAAGGAAGGCGGTTTAATGAGTTGGGAGCGAGAAAAAAGCGAGCAATGCAAAACGTATTTTGACCGAATACCTAAATGGCTTGAAGCATTGATCGAAAGCGACGAATCACTGGCGCACCTAAAGCGAAAAAAGCACAAGCCACCTTATTTGATGCTGCAAAAACGAAAGGGGCGACGTAATGCTAATCGTTTTAAATCAGCAGATAAAAAGACAGGTAGGCGCGATCACAACGATTTATTTGATAAACGAAAAAACAGGCGAAATCCTAGCGCAGGACCTAACCGTGAAGGCAAGCGACCCGATCAGAGTCGGCAGGCAAGCAATCAACGCAATGTTGATCGAGTTTCCCAGCGCCAGGATTAGCGCCGATGATCGATTTTTGCCAGGCGCAAGGTGTCAATTAAAAACAAAAAGGGAGCGATGAAGGATGAAAAAATTTGATTTATATGAACAGTATCTCCAACAAAACGAGGGCATCGCAAAAGCACGTAAGGCTTATGACGACAAAGTAAAGGCAGCAGAACAAGCGCTTGCTGATGCGAAAGTTAAACTTGACGAAATCGTGCATACCGAAATCACGACAGGCGCTCAAAAAACAAAGGATAAATCCGCGGCGCGTAAGGCATTGGAAGAAGCAGAAAAGGACGCTGCACAGGCAAAACAAGAACGGGACGCTGCCTACAAATATTTTAGCGGCGCAGGCGGTAGTATTACACGGCCGCAGGTAGTACAAGCCTATTTGAACGAATATGTACCGGCTGTCAAATCCGAGCATTTGCCGGTTATCCAAGAGCGCATGAAACAGGGGATTGATTTAATATTAAGCGCCTTTTACGACTTTCAGCAGCTAAAAAGAGAATACGAGGATATTAGTCGAGAGGTTAAAGAGATTGATAGAGCGGCGGTAAGATACGGCGAACAAAAAGTAAGTTACGTAATACCTAATCCGTTCGATATGGTTGTGGATTCGGGGATAAATATTTCTGAGCTAGCCTCGCAACTAGATAAAATTGCAAACGGCGCCGAATTGCCCGCCGAAGCTACTTACTATAAACAACCGTTAAAGGGGGATAACTAATATGGGCATGAAAGAAAAATTTAACGAAATGATGGAAGCGTATCAACAGACACTGGACTTGCCGGGTAGCGTTACCACAATCGCGGCAGAGCTAAAAAAGGCAGTGAACGAAGAAATCCGAAAAATTAACAGCGATCCTTTATATTCCGACGAGGGCAAAGCCCTTGAACGTCAAAAAGTACGGGACAATTTTGGCAAACAGTTTATCGATGTCGCCAAAAAATTGCGTGATGATTACGACAAATCAGTCATAAAAGCTAAAACAAGCGCGGAGATTTTGCTAAATCAAGACCCGCCAAAGCCGGACGACATCACGCTAAAAACTTTTCAGCGCGAACTAAACGCGCTGAAAATGGACGTACTGCTTTCCACCGACCCGGAAAAGGCGGCCCATGCAATCAGCGAGTTTGCGAGTAAGCAGACAAATCCTTATCTGGCGAAACAGCTGGCGGGAGAATTTGCGGGCTTAGCGACGGACATTATCGCGAGTTCCGGCCAAAATCCGAGCGTCAAGCTAAAATTGCGCGATACACTCGGCACAATCAACAGCAAGGCGCTTACACCGGAGCAAAAGAAGGCGCAAGAAATCGCGGGTTATGTAAAGGACGCATGGGGTCGTGATTTATTTAGAACGCAGTCACTGGAACTGAACACAATCGAGCAGGCTGTCGGTCAAAAATACGCTCGATACGCGAATAAGCCGCATCTGTTTCCTGCCTCGTCGGGAGAAGATTAAAACAAACGGACTGCGTTTAATAACGGAGGTGCATAATGGAGTCGATCGAACTACTTCGGCGCGAAATAAGTAACCAACGCGCGGAATTACAACGGGAAAGAGTTGCACGCGGATTGCCGCCGGACCCACCGGCGGCATTTTTACCGATTCCCTTTTCGGCTGTGCTCGCGGAGCAACTTGCGCCTGTTGTGCCGGTACTTGCGAAGTACGCGCAACTTGTGCAGCAGGCCGGCGAAGTGTTGCCGCTTGAAACGGAGAAATTGCAACCGTATGCGGAAATGGCCGAGCTGTTACGCAAGTCAAAGGGCACGTTCCTCCGCGCTTACGGTTTGGCTATTGGCGCAGCTATACGGGATGTAGAAAAGGCGGCCCGCGGAGAGGTTAGCGCAAATTCGCTGCCCCGACGGCTGTATCAGTGTTTATGGTTTACGCAGGGCTTTCGCGTATCTAACGATTTTCGCGATAAAAGCATGCGCGAAGAATACGGAAGACTGAAAAGCGACCGCGTGCTTTTTAAAGCCGAATTAAAAAAGTACCGCGCCCACTACGAATCAATAAAAAATCTATACTAGGAGGTTTGAAAATGATTACAACGGACGAATTAAAAGAGCGCCTAACACCGCAACAGCTACAGGCGGCCGAGCTACTGGTCGAAAACGAGTTTGCCGGCAAGGACAAACGCACCCAGGAAGAATTGGCGACCGAAGTCGGCATCAGCCGAATGCAGCTTTACAAATGGCGGACGCAGAACGTCGACTTTGCCGAATACGTGCGACGCAAGGCAGATGCAAAACTTAACTCATTAAGCGTCATGGTCGACGCTAAGCTCGTGTCACTGATCGATGGAAGTCAGTGGAACAACGGCATCCCCAGCATTCGGGCGATTGAGCTGTTTTACAAACGTTTCGGCCTGCTTGTCGATCGGCAGGAGATCACGAATTTGCCGGCTCCAAGGTCCACGCGGCTATCTCCGGCCGAGGTGGCGAAGGGGATCGACGAGCTGAACGAAATGCTAAACGGGAAGGCTTAACGGCTTTCCCGCCTTTTTTTATGCCTCGAAAACTGAACACCATATGTTTTATTAATTTGTTTTTTTTTATTTATAGTGCCTAGCCTATGCGTATAACTCCTCGGATTGCCAACGGTCGAGCATGCGGTCTAACACGCCGGAATAATAGCCGGCCAGGTTGCGGATTTTCATGCGCTTCGTTGCGTATATGGCGGCGTGTAGCGCTCGTATGCCGATAGCTTCGACAGTCGCCTTGTCGTTGTATTCAGTCCTAAATAACGGCGCTGTCTGCGCCTTGTAGACGCCGTACAAACGGTAAAGCAGGCGGTTGTCGGTGCCGATAGTAGATTCCAATAGTCGACGGAATCGGCCGTAATGAGACGGCTGCGGCTGCGTCGCATACGTATTTACTAAATTAGTATTTTGTTTAAAAAAAGTACTAGGTTCATTTTCCATTTTCGCGGGCTTGTCCGTTGATTGGCAAGGCTCGGAGGCTTGCTCGCGAGGTGACACGGGCGATATGACACGGTAGACGTTAGCGCCATAACCGCCGCTGATTTTACGTTTAAACGGCAGCCGCTCAATAATGCCGAGGCGTTCCAGCTTGCGAATTGACCGCTGAACTGTACGCTTAGACTTGTCGATTGCCTGCGCGATTGTGTCGTTTTTTAGATGGGCAACGCCCGGATATTTTACGGCATAACGACTGATCATTTGCAATATGTCGCGGTCAGTGTCTGTTAGGTCGTATCTATGGCGTGTTAAATGCTCATTGACTGCGTCGTTGAGTTCGGTTTTTGATTGGAATGTTTGGTATTCGGTTAAGTATTGCATAATACGGCACCTCCGAGGCGCCTACCACAAATTAGAACATTTGTTCGATTATAGGCGTATGATGAATAAGACTTGCCTATTGCATTTTTTTCGCAAGTTTGCTATAATCAAAGTAGTTTAAGTTTAATGCGTTCTCCCATTGCGGTAGGGCGCTTTTTTTATTTTCGATATTTATTACGGATGCGCACGATTGGGCTAAACTGCGCGTGCTGATCCTTTAAGTCTTGACCTGTCATTTGTATATACTTCCGTGTTGTCGATATATCGGCATGCCCGACGATGCGCTGCAACGTAAACACATCGCCACCATTCATAATAAAATCATGGCAAAACTGGTGTCGGAATACATGCGGGCTTACACGCTTCGTGATGCCAACCTTATCACGGTAAGTATGCAATCGCTTCCGGAATGAGTTCGGCTGATATGGCGTGCCGATATTCGACACAAACACGTAAGTCGTATCAAAATGCGTGCGATTCTCCGCAATCAATTCGAGCAGCAGCTTCATGGTGCTGTTTGAAAAAGGAATGATACGCGGCTTGCGGTTTTTATTCTTCTTTGCCGGCAGGATGATTGCGCGCGCCTTAAAGTCGACGTCCGCGACTTCGAGGCTGCATACTTCGTTTATTCGCATGCCGGTGTCAAGCATGAGGTACATCGCAACCTTATCGCGGAACTGCGCATATTCCCGATCGTCCGGTGCATCAAGCAGCAGCCGCAGTTCTTTATCGGTCAATGGCTCGAATGTTTCCGCATCAACCTTCATAAGTTTGATATTATTAGCCGGATTCGCGTTGACGATATTTTCCCGAAATAGTGCGTTAAAGAACGCCTTCAAAAAGCGCATGCGCACATTTACCGTGTAAGGAGAAAGCCCCTTTGCGCCAGTTTTGGCATTGAATTTTTCCTCGCTTAAATAAACGGAGTATTCACGGAGCACATTCGTCGTGATGTCGTTTATCTGCGTAATATCCGGATGCTTCTCCGCCAGCCATCCCGTAAAATAGCCGAATAAATTATGATAGTCCGTCATGGTGCGTTCGCGTACGCCTTCCGTTTTCTTTAGCGTGATGAAATACGTAAAGGCGTCCGTGATCGACAAATTATATTCTGGCGGCTGCTCGCTTTCCGTTCTCCGCCTGACAACCCGTTTTTCCATAACAAAAAACGCCTCCCCTCGAATTCTTCAGTAATAAGAAAACGAGAGAAGGCGTTTTAAACCGTTAGCCACCGTGTAGCCTAACGATTGCCTCAACGTTCTATAAACGTTGATATGACGCTTTTAGCGGCCCCGAGAGGACTCGAACCTCCGACGCACGGTTTAGGAAACCGACGCTCTATCCACTGAGCTACGGAGCCGTAAATTGCTAATATCCGTTCGATGTCACCTTAAATATTATAGTGAATCTGTCGTTTTGTGTCAATACCCCTGTAGACCGCTCTCTAGATGTTTATCTCAAAGTGTACATTTAGATGATAGAGTGCCTTCCCATTTTTTTCACTCGCCTGATCCTTCGAGTAAAATATTTTACACATACGCTTTTCCGAAAAAACATGGTTCTTCCCGCTTCAACTGCCAAAACGCTTAAAGAAACAATTCTATTTCCCAATATCCAAATTCTTCCTTAAAACGCTTACGGACCAAAACAGGCGGACAACCTGTCACAAATGGCACATGCTTTACATACGATAGGATAGAGATTTGGTTCTCTGCGTGAGAAAAAGGGCCGGGTTCTTCGTTTTCCTTGCAAAGTTGACCTGTATTTGCAATCTGCCCCTGTCGCCTCAACTTGCCGGATGTCCGGTAAAATTTTGCCGGCCGCTTGCCATTCCGGCTGCCGGCAAAACGGATGGTTTCCATTTGTACAAAAAACAGGACAGGAAAGTAACCATTTAACTTTAAAAAAGATATGTGGAAATTGAGCATGATTGGAAAGGGGTGAAGTATTTGTTTAAACTGTTTCTTGATCCGGGACATGGTGGAAAAGACCCGGGCGCTGAGGGAAACGGGCTAGAGGAAAAAGACATCACTTTGGAGATTGCCAAACAGATTCAGGACATTTTAACAAACCATTACCAAAATGTTTCGGTAAAAATGTCGCGGACGACGGACAAATTTGTTTCTTTGGAAGAGCGGACGGATGCCGCCAACAGCTGGGGCGCCACTTTTTTTCTTTCCATTCATATCAATTCAGGAAATGGAACGGGTTTTGAGAGCTATATTTATCCAGAATCAGGCTCTGCTACGGCAACCTACCAGAAAACCATCCACCAGGAAGTGGTGAAGCTGAATGATTTAAAAGACAGGGGCAGAAAAACGGCCGATTTTCATGTGCTCAGGGAATCGATCATGCCTGCGCTCCTTACCGAAAACGGCTTTATTGACACAGCAAGTGATGCGAAAAAAATGAAGAAAAACAGCTGGATTGAAGAAGTGGCACAGGGGCATGTCAATGGGCTGGCAAAAGCTTTCGAGCTCAAAAAGAAAAGCGGTGCAACGTATCATAAAGTCGTTAAGGGGGATACCGTTTACGCTTTAAGCAAAGAATACGGTTCGACCATCAAAGAAATAAAGAAATGGAATAATCTGGATGATGATTATACCATCCGTGTGGGGGAAAGATTACGGGTAAAGTAGCCGTACAAGCGGCCTTTACCCGTTTTTTGTCTGAAACACCTTCCTCCTGTTTCCCTAATCTCCCCGTCTTTCAGCAGCTTATATACCCTATTATATAAAATGAACGAAACGTGGGTTACACCGTTTCCGCTGCAAACCGTCATCATCAGCAAACCAAACTGATCCTTGGTCTTCATGTAAAAACTTACGCTCATTTTATTAGCCTAACGCCATTTTAAAATTCCCTTAAATTTCTGCTCACAAAAAAACCGGCACACAGGCCGGCTTAAAAAGGGGATAAAACAGTGGGTATTTGTCCAGCATGCTTACTGCTCTGCTGTCCTCGCTACATGATTAATTGTAAACCGGTTACCCTAAAAAACAATGAAAGCAACATCATCATTTCATGAAGTTTCGATTAAAAAATGAAGAAAACCCCGTCAAGGTCTCCGCCATGGATTTGGCGCCCGGGATTAATTTTCGTAGCCGTT
Source organism: Weizmannia agrestimuris (assembly GCF_943193165.1). Taxonomy (NCBI): domain Bacteria; kingdom Bacillati; phylum Bacillota; class Bacilli; order Caryophanales; family Bacillaceae; genus Heyndrickxia; species Weizmannia agrestimuris. The sequence goes on along the minus strand of NZ_CALPDC010000025.1, from coordinate 25,048 downwards.
TACGATCAGATCAAGTTTCCCGGTTTCCGGGTCAATGACAAGCCCATGGACCGGCACTTTTTTATCCATCAGCGGGTGGTTTTTAATGATGCCGACACTCTTTTTTACGCTGCTTTCGACCTTGTCGAAACCGCTCAGCCATTCGTCAAGGTCGATTCCCGCATGAACGAGTGTTTCAATCGCATTTTCGTCAACCCCGCGTTTTTTCATATTCTCAAGCACGGTTTCGCCTTTTAACCCGGTCATGCCGCAGTCATAATGGCCGATCACAAACACTTCATCCGCCTTCAGCTGATAGATGGCAACAAGCAGGCTCCGCATCGTGCTGTCGAACGGGCTCGTTAAAATGGCGCCTGCATTTTTTACGATTTTTGCGTCCCCGTTTTTAATATTCATTGCTTTATGTAACAATTCAATGATCCTTGTGTCCATGCATGTGAAAATCACCATCCGCTTGTCGGGGAATTTGGAAGTCAGGTAAGGCTCGTAAGCTTTTTTCTCCACAAATTCCTGGTTAAATGCAAGTACTTCATCTAACAATGTCATCACATCTCACTCCTTTAAGCATATTTTAAAATACAATGGCCGGAAATAAAAGTATACACGTTAAAAATGGGAGTAAATCCTTCACCTTATGGTTTGCGAAAAAACCAGGGGCGTGTTACATTTAATTCAGAGTTATTTTATGGGAAATGGGGGATTTGATTGGGAAGGGAGTTTGACGCGCTGTTTGATGAATGGTCCCGCTCCTATGATCAAACCGTTACCGGACATGATGCCGAATACGAAGAAGTATTCTATCAATACGATAAAATTTTGGATGCCGTCAGAGACCGGGCAACCGGTTTTGTTGTTGAATTCGGCCCGGGAACAGGCAATTTGACGGGCAAGCTTTTGGAGAAAGGGCTAAAGATAATCGGGATAGAACCTTCTGCTAATATGAGAAAAATCGCTCAAAAAAAGCATCCGGATGTTAAAATAATAGACGGGGATTTTTTGAATTTTCATGTGCAGGAAAAGGCGGATACATTTGCCAGCACGTATGCGTTCCACCATTTAACAGACGAAGAAAAAAGGGCTGCCATATCCCTTTTCCACACCCGGTTAAAGGCGGGCGGCAAAATCGTGTTCGCCGATACGGTTTTTGAGACGGAAGAAGCAAAACAGGAGATGATCAAGGAAGCCAAAGCAAGGGGATTCTGCCGGCTTGCGGAAGATCTTGAAACGGAATATTACACCACCATTCCCGCTTTATCTTCCATCTTTGAGGAAAATGGTTTTGATGTCTCTTTCCGGAAGATGAACCGGTTTGTGTGGCTAATGGATGCAAAAATGAAAGGAGCATGATCATCATGACAGAGATGAAAAAAATGAACGTAGAAAGCTTTAATTTGGACCATACAAAAGTCAAAGCGCCATATGTTCGCCTTGCAGGAGTAAAAGAAGGGATTCACGGCGATGTGATCCGCAAATACGATATCCGTTTCTGCCAGCCGAACAAGGAACATATGGATATGCCGGGGCTCCACTCGCTCGAGCATATGATGGCGGAATTCGCCCGCAATTACACGGATAAAATTGTCGACATCAGCCCAATGGGTTGCCAGACCGGTTTTTATTTTTCCGTTATCAATTTGGATGATGATGGCGAGGTGCTTGACATCATTGAAAAAACGTTAAACGATGTATTGCATGCCACAGAAGTACCGGCCTGCAATGAAACACAGTGCGGCTGGGCGGCAAGCCATTCTTTGGAAGGCGCAAAGGAAATTGCCCGGAAAATGCTGGCAAAACGCGATGAGTGGACGCAAGTATTTGCCTGATAACAGGAGACGAGTGAAATGAAGGTTGCGAAAAGCGTACACGAACTGATTGGCAACACGCCATTGGTTGAATTAACCGCATTTGATTTGCCAAAAGGCGTCCGGCTGTTTGCAAAGCTGGAATACTTTAACCCAGGCGGCAGCATAAAAGACCGACTCGGCGCTTATCTAGTAGAGCGCGCGTTTCGGGAAGGTAAGCTGAAGCGCGGTGGGACGATCATAGAACCGACGGCCGGCAACACGGGCATCGGGCTTGCGCTTGCTGCGATTCGTTACGGCGTGCATGCTGTTTTTGTTGTGCCGGAAAAATTCAGCGTGGAGAAACAGACGCTGATGCGGGCGCTCGGGGCTGAAGTCGTGAACACGCCGACCGAACTTGGTATGGAAGGCGCAATTGCGAAAGCAAAAAAACTAGTCGCTGAAACACCAAATGCGTATTTCCCGGGACAGTTTGAAAATCCGTCCAACCCGGAAACGTATTATAAGACGCTTGGGCCTGAAATTTGGGAAGCACTTGATGGCCATATCGATGTTTTTGTCGCAGGTGCCGGTTCCGGGGGCACGTTTATGGGGACTGCCCGCTATTTAAAAGAGAAAAATCCGGGCTTGAAGGCAGCCATCGTGGAACCAGAAGGCTCGATTTTAAACGGGGGCGAGCCGCGCAGCCACCGTACGGAAGGGATCGGCATGGAATTTTTACCGCCATTTATGGACCGTACATTTTTTGATGCCATCCATACGATTCCCGACGATACAGCTTTTAAACGGCTTGCGGAAGCAGCCCGGCTTGAAGGCCTTTTGATCGGCAGTTCCTCAGGTGCTGCTTTGGAGGCGAGCCTGCGCGAAGCAAAGCAGGCAAAACCGGGCACGCATATTGTCACCATTTTTCCGGACAGCAGCGAACGGTATCTCAGCCGCAGCATTTATTCTTGATGAGAAGGAGTTTGTCATGCGTAAAAAAACAAAATTCATTCATGCCGGCATTAGCCGTGATCCATATACAGGCGCAGTTTCGGTGCCCGTCCATCATGCGAGCACATTCAAGCAGGATGGCGTCGGCCATTTTAAATACGAATACGCACGCACCGGCAATCCGACGCGTGAAGCTTTGGAAAAACTGATTGCGGATATTGAAGAAGGTACACACGGTTTTGCATTCGCATCCGGAATGGCCGCGATTACAGCGGTGATCCAGCTGTTTTCGGCCGGCGACCATATTTTGGCAACCGATGATGTATACGGCGGTACTTTTCGCGTTTTAACAAAAGTGATGAACCGTTTCCATATCGACGTCACTTTTGTGGACACGAGCGATCTGGATGCGGTCCGTGCCTCGATCCGCCCGAATACAAAAGCCATCTACGTGGAAACGCCGACGAACCCGCTATTAAAAATAACAGACTTGCGGGCCATTGCCGGTGTAGCCCGTGAAAACGGATTGACATTTATCGTGGACAACACATTCAGCACCCCGTATTGGCAAAATCCACTCACTTTAGGTGCGGATATCGTCGTGCACAGCGCGACGAAGTATCTCGGCGGGCACAGTGATGTGGTCGCAGGCCTTGTTGTCGTACGAAACGAAGCGCTTGCAGAAGACTTGCATTTTATCCAAAACTCAACCGGCGGCATTCTCGGGCCGCAGGACAGCTGGCTGTTGATCCGCGGTATTAAAACACTCGGCATACGCATGGAAGAAATTGAATCCAACACAAAGCAAATTGTTGATTTTCTTTCTGCACATCCTGCCGTTGAAAAGGTATATTACCCGGGGCTTATCCATCATCCCGGGCATAAAGTGCACAGTTCCCAGGCCGGCGGATTCGGCGGCATGGCCTCTTTTACAGTGTCATCCCAGGAAAAAGCCCTTGAAATATTGAAAAAAACGCGTTACTTTACGTTGGCGGAAAGCCTCGGTGCGGTGGAAAGCCTGATCTCGCTCCCGCCGCTTATGACGCATGCATCCATTCCGCGTGAACGCCGTCTCGAACTTGGCATCGAAGACGGGCTTATCCGCATCTCAGTCGGCATTGAAGACGTCGAAGATTTGTTGGAAGATCTGGAAAATGCGCTAAGGTAAAAAGTTAGCCTGCTCTCATGGGGAAGCAGGCTTTTTGTAACGTTATCAAATGGAAAATGTTGGTGCTTTGTTTCCTACCGCCTGGTCTTGACGAAATGAATGAAAAAATTTTTACCACGTTTTTGCCTGCTGTAAAACATAATCATCTTGCGAATTGGTGCGCGGCTTGGTATAAAACTTAATGCCGCCAGCCCGCAACGACAAATCCACAGTTTAAAAAAATTTCCTTTTTCACGAAACTTAAACCATTTTTAAACGTAATGATTAGTAAGCAATCATGACCGGCGTCATCTGAAAGAAAATCCCAATCAAGGAAGGGGTGTGATGTTTATGGAAGTGTTCGGCGTGCCGATAGAGACGGCGTATTTGGCTGTACTGATCATTGCGGGATGCCTGACGGTGCTTTACCTGTTGTTCAATGACTTGCTTGGAGGAATGGCAGACGCCATCAATTTTATCCATCCAGCCCTGATTTTGGCATTTTTTACTTTTTTCTCAGCAGGCGGGTATATTTTGGAAAAAGTGACACCGCTTTCCCACCTGCTGATCATAGCCATTTCTGCCGTGATCGCGGTGATTCTTGATATTCTGCTCAATGTGTTTGTACTTGTTCCGCTGTCTTCGGCTGAAGAATCGCTTGTTTACACGGAAGATTCGCTGAAAGGGAGGGTTGGGAAAACGATTCTTTCGATTCCGAAAGCCGGTTTTGGTGAAGTGGTGATTGACAGCAAAACAGGAACCATCTCCAAGCCGGCAGCCAGCATACAGGACGAGGAAATTAAAGAAGGGACGCAGGTATTGGTGATTGAAGTGAAAAATGGCGTTTTATATGTCGTGCCCTACGAAAATTATCGATTGAAAATTGAAAATTTTAGACAATTATAAGGAGGGATCCGCATGTTTGCGAGCGGAATTTGGATTGTCATCGGTGTTGTTGTATTTTTGGTGCTTGCCCTTATCGGCGTCTTTATTTCAAAATACCGAACTGCAGGGCCGGATGAAGCGTTAATCGTGACAGGGAGTTTTCTTGGCGGTAAAAATGTCCATGTCGACGAAGCTGGAAATAAAATTAAAATCATTCGTGGCGGCGGTACATTTGTGTTCCCGGTATTCCAGCAGGCAAAACCGCTCAGCTTATTATCGAGCAAGCTGGAAGTGACCACCCCGGAAGTCTACACCGAACAAGGTGTCCCGGTGATGGCAGATGGAATTGCCATTATTAAAATCGGCGGGTCGATCGGTGAAATTGCCACAGCTGCCGAACAATTTCTCGGGAAATCAAAAGAAGACCGCGAAAATGAAGCGCGGGAAGTTTTGGAAGGCCATTTGCGCTCAATTCTCGGTTCGATGACGGTTGAAGAAATTTATAAAAACCGTGATAAGTTTTCACAGGAAGTCCAGCGTGTTGCCTCACAGGATTTGGCAAAAATGGGGCTTATCATCGTGTCGTTCACGATTAAAGAAGTGAAGGATAAAAACGGCTACCTTGATGCGCTTGGCAAACCGCGGATTGCCCAGGTCAAGCGCGATGCGGATATTGCCACGGCAGAAGCCGAAAAAGAAACGAGAATCCGGAAAGCGGAAGCATTAAAAGAAGCAAAACGCGCAGAACTGGAGCGGGCAACTGAAATTGCGGAAGCGGAGAAGTTCAACCAGTTGAAAATTGCCGAGTTCCGCCGCGAACAGGACATCGCAAGGGCAAAAGCCGACCAGGCGTACGATTTGGAAACGGCCCGGTCGAAACAGGATGTCACCGCACAGGAAATGGAAATCAAAATCATCGAGCGGCAAAAACAAATCGAGCTCGAAGAAAAAGAAATTTTGCGGCGCGAACGGCAATACGACTCCGAAGTCAAGAAAAAAGCGGATGCAGATCGTTATTCGGTTGAGCAGGCCGCCGTTGCAGAAAAAACGAAACAAATGGCGGAAGCCGACGCCCACAAATACCGGGTGGAAGCGATGGCGAAGGCAGAAGGGGAACGCGTCCGCATTGATGGTACGGCTAAAGCCGATGCCCAGCGCGCCCAAGGGGAGTCGGAAGCCGAAGTCATCCGCCTCAAAGGGCTGGCCGAAGCGGAAACAAAACGAAAAATTGCGGAAGCATACGAACAATTCGGCCAGGCGGCTGTGCTCGATATGATTTTGAAAGTGTTGCCTGAGTATGCGAAACAAGTAGCAGGCCCGCTTTCCAATATTGACCAAATCACCGTTGTCGATACCGGAAGCGGTGCAAACGGCGGTGCGAATAAAATCACCGGCTATGCAACCGATTTGATGTCGACATTACAGGAAACTTTGAAAGCATCAAGCGGCATTGATGTCCGGGAAATGCTGGAAGGCCTTTCCGGGATTAAGCCGCAACAAACAGCGGAACCAGAACCGGAAGCCTTGGAACAAAGCACAAAAGGGTGAAAAAAACGGCGTGTTTTTGCCAAATCAAAAGGCAAAAGCACGCCGTTTCTTTTAAAAATTAAATGTGTCCGGTTATTTTCCTGCCCCTGCAGTCATTTTATGGATGAACTGGAGGGAGCGGCCCGCGCCGACTACCACAGATTGCAGCGGGTTTGGCGCGAGATGGACAGGCACGGAAATTTCATTGCTCAGCCACTCCTGCATGCCTTGAAGGAGGGCGCCTCCCCCTGTTAAAACAATCCCGCGGTCCACAATATCGCCGCTTAACTCTGCCGGGCAGTCTTCCAGCGTGGCACGGACCGTTTCCAAAATTTGGAGCAGGGAATCACGGAGCGAAGCCTGAATTTCCAATGAACTTAATGTAATGGTTCGCGGCAGTCCTGCCACGAGATCGCGCCCGCGAATATCCATCGTTTGTTCCGGATGGTCGACAAGGGCATGCCCGATCTCCATTTTAATTTTTTCCGCTGTACGTTCGCCGATCAGCAGATTATACGTTTTTCTGACATGCTGCATAATATCATCGTCCATTTTATCGCCGCCGATGCGGATCGTGTTATACGTCACGACGCCGCCGAAGGAAATAATGGCGACTTCCGTAGTGCCGCCGCCGATATCGACAATCACATTGGCGATCGGCTCGTCTACGGGAAGATCGGCACCAATGGCGGCAGCAACCGGTTCTTCAATCAAATGGACGGTTTTTGCTCCGCTGTTTTTGACGACATCTTCAATGGCCCGCCGTTCAACCGATGTTGCGCCTGACGGGACACATACTACGACGTTCGGTTTGCGGATCGAGATGCCGCTTTGCTGATTGATTTTTTTCATAATTTGCTTTAGCATTTCTGTTGTCATATCGAAATCAGCGATCACCCCGCCTTTTAAAGGGCGGATGACAGTAATTTTTTCAGGTGTTTTTCCGATCATCGCTTTGGCTTCCTGCCCGAAAGCGAGCACCTGCCTTGTCGAATGATCAATCGCCACAACGGACGGCTCGTCTAAAATAACGCCTTCTTTTTTCGAATATACTAAAACATTTGCAGTTCCTAGATCGATCCCAATTTCATTCCCTGAAAACATGCATGTCACCTAACCTTTATCATCTTTTTGCACGGATTAACTGTAGTCTCTCCCATTTAGTATAGCTTTTTTTCTTCGTTCTGAAAGGTTACATTTTCTTCCATTCTCTTATGTTACAAAAATATGATCGCGGCAAGTCCATAAAATATGCGAAAAACAGCTATAGCCGGCACCCCAAATTTAATCTTTTTGTAATTTTGTTCACAATGGAGGATAGGAAAAAATTCCTTTTGTTTCAAAAGGAATTTTTTCTACAGAAGCATTACAGCGGCATTTTGGACAAATAGCGCGCCAATTCTTCACTTTGTTGTTTCCGCAGCACCCGCTGTTCGGCACGCTGGATGGCTGTTTGGTTTAACCATCGTTCCTCGTCGGTTTCCGGGATAATTTCCGGCACCGGTGTAGGTTTTCCATCCTCATCCAGTGCGACAAAGGTCAAAAAAGAAATGGCGGCAATTTTTGTCTCTTCTGTTTTCAAATCTTCCGCGGTGACCTTTACAAATATTTCCATTGATGTCCGCCCTGTCCGGCTGACCATGGCTTCTACCGTAACGACGTTTCCGACGCGGATCGGTGCGATAAAATCAACAGAGTCAGTCGAAGCCGTGACAACGGTGCATCTTGCCAATTTGGCCGCGGCGATCGATGCAGTATCATCAATATACGCCATCAGTTTTCCTCCGAACAGTGTGCCAAGATGGTTTGTGTCCGGGGGAAAAACATAACTGGTTCTTACTGTACGGGTTTCCCGCATGTATCTTTTCGGTCTGTCTTCCAAAAGTCTCACTCCATTATGTCGGCGCTGTCAAACGCGATCTAAATTTCCTTTTACCATATAGAAATTATAGCAAAATCAGTTGGCATATACGAACAAAAATGTATAGAAAAAAGGCTTTCATCCGGAATTTTTTCAAAAGAAAAATCAGGTCCGGCACTTCAACCTGATTTTTGCTTGCTTATTTCTTTTTTTTCTCGTCTTCCACATAAGGATCTTTTTCGTTGCGGGGCAGATCCCCGAACGGCGTCATCGTATGGGTTTCATCCAATTCTTCTTCATATTCTTTGTATTCCTCATTTGGATAGATTTCCACGTTTTTTCCGTTGATGTCATTGCCGGAAAAGTTTTCAAAATCTTCCACATAGCCGTCATGGTCATCTGATTCCGTATACATATCATTGTAACTGTCTGGTGGGGTTTCAAAATCGGAAGGGGACTCGGATGTGCCCCATTTTGCGACAGCCTGCCAGGAGTCTTCCGCGTCAAAAGCGACCGATTCATCTTTTCCATTATCAAAAACGAATTTTCCCCACGGCGGATTCAGCACGTTTTCTTCAACCGGGCGGTGCTTTGGAATGGTCCGATCCGGGGTGTGCTCTTTGCAGTACAGCGTGGAAGGAAGCGTTTCAAGCCGCTCAAGCGGGATCTCTTTGCCGCATTCTTTGCATCTTCCGTAAGTGCCGTCCTCAATGGCTTTGAGGGCCGCTTTGATTTTTTCCACTTCATATTCAGCGTGGTCATTTAAAGCAATATCTTTTTCCCGCTCGAACAGTTCGGTACCGGTATCGGCGGGATGATTATCGTAACTGGACAGTTCCCCAACGGAATCGTAAGGGTGTGCCGTTTCCGTTTGGAAATGGTCATTTTTCCCGAATTCCGCTTCAAATTCTTTCAACTGCGCGGTTAAAATGGAACGGAAATGCGCCAGTTGTTCTTTAGTCAGCATACTCACCACTTCTTTCTTTAAAAAAGATGGATTCAATCGTGTTAGAGTCTATTTACCACCGGGAAAAAGTCCGCAAACTTTTCTAAAACTAGTATGGTTCAAAATGCCGCTGTTCATGAAAAAAAGTCTGCCCGTTTAAACAGACAGACTTTTTTAGCATATTGTGCATGGATCGTGCTCGTTTTTTCAAGCAGACAGGCGTTTCTTTTCATATTGGCGAAACATCAGCACATACATCCCCGCGCTCATGACCGCAAGCACGGCCAGAATGGAAAACGTTCCTTTATAGCCGATCCAGCCGGCAAGCGGGATGGAAACAGGGGCAATTGTACGCCCGATTGTATTGCGCAAGCTGGCAGCGGCAAAATATTGCGCGCGCATCTCAGGAGGGGAAAGCTTCGAAACAAAGTCCTGCTGAATCCCCGTCACAATCAGTTCGCCAAGCGAGAACAACAGAATCGAGAAAATAAAGCCGATGCTTGAAATCCAGACACCAAACAAATAAATCGAAATGGCATACAGGAGGGAGGAAAGGACAAACACATTCCGTTCCCGGTACCTCGTCACCCATTTCGTCGCCGCTACTGAAAAAAGCGCGACAATCAGCCCGTTTTCGGATAAAATAAAACCGTACAGCTGCTCGCCGGTAAAGTGGAGCAGATGAAGCAAATCTGCTTCAGGAATGGCCTGCTTTGTAAATACCGGCAAAATTAAATCAAGCTGCATATACGTTTGGGAAATCAGGATTCCGGCCAAAATAAACAACATAAATATTTTATCTTTGACAATCACCTGGTAGCTCTTTGCCTGTTCCATCAGCGTACTGTACCATTTTTTACGGACGCGTTGCTGCCCGCCTGCCCAAACCGGTGCTGTTTCCCGCGTATATTTGACGAGCAGGACGCCAAGCAGAAAACAGGAAAGGGCGGCAAAAACAAGCAGTTCAAAACGGTAATCCGCAAAAAATATCCCGCCGATTGCCGGGCCGATGACGACGGAGATATTCATGGATGTATAAAAAACGGCAAACACATGGCTGCGGTTTTTCTCATCCACAACATCGGCAATCATTGCCTGGCTTGCCGGATAATAAAAAGAACCGAAAACGCCGGCAGCCGTAAAGCAAATAAAAGCTGTCACGGCGGAATGAAACCATGGCGAGTTGGCAAATCCGAAAATGAAAAAAGACACGCCCTGCCCGATTGAAGCCACCACCATCATTTTCTTTCTGCCGAAGCGGTCGGCGTAGTATCCTCCGAGTAAATTGGCAATGACGGAAAAAACTTGTGAGACAATCAACAGGACACCCGCAAGCCCGGCCCCGAACGCCTCGGTGAAATAAATGGTCAGAAAGGGGAAAAACATCCAAAAGGTGATATTCATCAAGGATTCCCCAAGCAGACGGACTTTTAAATTTTGATCCCAATCACGTATTCTCATAAATATTTCCTCATCTGTCCAGAATTGGTATCAATCCTATGATACCAGAAAAAGCGGGGAAAACAATGAAGAAAGTTAAGGACCGGGCAAGGATTGAAAGGGGGCTTGCCAAATGTACCGGATAAAACGAATTTATGAAGAACCTGGCGAGGATGGCAGACGCGTGCTGGTCGACCGGCTCTGGCCGCGCGGCATATCAAAAGAAAAAGCGGCACTCGATGCCTGGATGAAGACAGTTGCACCAACGAGTTCCCTCAGGAAAAAATTCAATCATAATCCTGCGCTTTTTGCTGAATTTGCTGCGCTTTATAAGGAAGAGCTGGACCGGCTGGAAGACAGAACGGAACTGGACCGGCTGATCGAATGGGGAAAGGCTGGAACGGTGACATTGCTCTACGCGGCAAAAGACGAAAAGCACAACCAGGCGGTGGTGTTAAAAGAATACCTCGAAGGACGGGCATAATCGAAAGGCGCCGCATACGTTGCGGCGCCTGTTATTATGGGTTGTGCATACGGTTTTTAAACGCTTCGTGCGGAATGATTTGCTCTTCGTCATAGTTGCTGTCTTTGTGCTGCTTTTCATCGGTCATCTGGTCTTTCGGAAAACGACCCGGATGACCTTTTCTTTTATGGTCGAACATTTCTCCGCGTCCCATCATCGTTCCCCCTTCCTGCCTATAGCGTCCCTTAAACATAAGGAAATATGTACCCGAATACGGTATAATAGTAAAAAAAGCGAAAGGGGTGCCGACCTGTGGATTTCACCAGAATGACGGAAGATAAAATCCGGAAAGCGTATGAAGAAGGGCAATTTGAAAATCTGCCGGGGTACGGAAAGCCACTTCCGAAAGACCCGCTTTCCGGCGTGCCGGAAGATTTGCGGATGGCTTACCGGATTTTACAGAATGCCGGTTTTTCCCCGGAAGAAGCCAATTTAAAGAAAGAACTGCTTTCCATTGAAGATTTAATCAAACAATCTGAAAATGAAATGGAAAAAGAAGGATTACAAAAGAAACTGAGCGAGAAACTGCTGGCGTATAACCAAATGATCTCCAAAAAACGGATCAAAACAAACAGCGCCATTTTTAAAAATTATCAGGATAAAATTGAAAAAAAGCTGTTTGATTAAGGGACGCCGCGAACACGACCGGAAGTGAAGCGGTTCCGTTTCAGGCAGCCCGTTAGAAAATGGGCGGCGTCCTGGATATGGTACAGGGTGCTGTTGAATTGTAATCGCTTACTAAAGACTAGGGAACTGAAATCAGCTGTCCCATTTACAAGGGCGTTTAAAAACCGCATCATTTTTTCCGCTTTTTTTACTATAAATTGCCGCCATCCATCCGATATAATGAAAGAAGACATTATGATATTCAGGTGAAAAAAATGGATAAATCATCAATTATCGGCGTAATTCTGGGTGTTGTGGCAATTGGTACCGGCATGGTGTTAAAAGGGGTAAGCCCGGCTGTCCTCGTCAACCCGGCTGCCCTTTTGATTATACTGGCGGGAACGGCTGCGACCGTCATTATCGGTTTCCCAATGAGTGAATTGAAAAAAGTTCCGAAACTGTTGAAGATTATTTTTACGGAACAAAAACTGATGAGCACGGAAGAAATGATCCGCTTTTTTTCCGACTGGGCCCAGACTGCTCGGAGAGAAGGGCTGCTGGCGCTTGAAGCAAGGCTGGATGAAGTCGATGACGCTTTTTTGAAAAACGGCCTGAGCCTTGCGATTGACGGGCAGAGCGCCGAATATATCCGCGATGTGCTGAGCGAAGAAATTGAAGCAATGGAAGAAAGGCATCAGATGGGGGCTGCCATTTTTTCACAGGCAGGCACGTATGCCCCGACACTCGGGGTGCTCGGTGCTGTATTGGGGCTGATCGCTGCCCTCGGAAATATGTCGGATACAGAAGTGCTCGGGCATGCCATTTCAGCCGCATTCGTGGCCACACTGCTCGGAATTTTTACCGGCTACGTATTGTGGCATCCGTTTGCCAATAAATTAAAACGGAAGTCCAAAAACGAAGCAAAAAACAAGGAAATGATGCTGGAAGGGATTCTCTCCATTCTGGCAGGCGAATCCCCGCGCGTGATCGAACAGAAACTGGCGTCTTATTTGCCAAATGAAGAACGGATACAACTGATGGAAGAGATTACAGAAGGCAGCGTGGCAACAAATGAGTAAAAAGCGGAAGAAAAAACAAGAAGAAGAGGAAAACAGCGAGGCATGGCTCCTGCCTTATTCCGACTTTTTGACATTGCTTCTTGCCCTGTATATCGTTCTGTTTGCAATGAGTTCTATCGATGCCCAGAAGTTTCAAAGATTTTCTAAAGTCTTAAACGGGGTGTTTGTTGGCGGGACGAGCTTTTTCGATTATACAAAGCAGACATCCGGGGATGATAACGGCACATCCGACACAGAAAAATTTATCGAGCAAAAGAAAAATGATGCACAAAAAAACGGGGACAGCACAACGAATGGTTCAAAAAGCAACAGCACAACAAATGCATCAAATGGGCAAGGGGACGCCCAATTAAAAGAAACCCAGCAAAAAATCAACACGTACATAGCGCACAATAAATTGGAAGGAAAGTTTGAAACGTCTTTGACAGGCGAAGGGCTTTTGATTACGATCCGAGACAATGTCCTGTTTGATTCGGGAAAAGCGGAGGTCCGGAAAGAAGATATCAAAACAGCCAAAGCCCTTTCCAATTTGCTCGTAATGGATCCGCCAAGAAGCATTATCGTGAGCGGCCATACGGATAATGTGCCGATCCACAACTCCGTCTTTCAATCAAACTGGGACTTAAGCGTGATGCGCGCAACCAATTTTTTAAAGATCATTTTAGAAAACAAAAATTTAAATCCGAAATATTTTTCGGCAAAAGGATATGGGGAATACCATCCGATTGCATCGAATGATACGCCGGATGGCCGGGCAAAAAACCGGCGGGTGGAAGTACTCATTCTCCCGAAAAATGAGGAAGGAAGCGACTGGTAAAACCACGCAAAAAGAGCGCCCGGATCCGTATTTCCAATCGCCCCATCGTTCCGTGAAGCAAACTGTTTGTTTAAAACCGCACAAACGAGGTAAAATATAAACGTCCCAAAGATTAGAAAAGGAGATGGTTCGATTGGCTAAAAAGATCGCTGTACTTGTCACCAATGAAGTGGAAGATTCAGAGTACACCGAACCGGTGAAAGCATATAAGGAAGCCGGCCATGAAATTGTCAATATTGAAATGGAAGCCGGAAAAACGGTAAAAGGGAAACACGGCACCGAAATCCATATTGACAAAGGCATCGATGATGTCAGCGTGGGTGATTTTGATGCCCTTCTGATTCCGGGTGGCTTTTCTCCGGACCAACTCCGCGCCGACGATCGCTTTGTCCAATTTGTAAAACAGTTTATGGATTCGAAAAAACCGGTGTTTGCAATCTGCCACGGCCCGCAGCTTTTGATTACAGCAAAAGCATTGGAAGGCCGGTCTGCTACAGGTTACAAATCGATCCGTGTTGACATGGAATATGCCGGTGCGAACTTCCGCGACGAAGAAGTTGTCGTATGCCAAAACCAACTTGTCACAAGCCGTACGCCGGATGACATCCCTGCATTTAACAGGGAATCGCTGAAACTCCTGAACGGATGAGCTTGTATGTAAAAACTGCTGCCTCTTTCCGGGCAGCAGTTTTTTTACTTTGCGCACAATGCAAATTAGGGATATGATAAATGGAGCGGGGAAACAGAAAATGAACTTTTACATAGAATAATGTTGCCATAACGAAAGGAAGTAGAAGATGATTACACTGAAATCGCAAAGAGAAATTGACATGATGAAAAAAGCAGGCAAACTGCTTGCTGATACGCATAAAAAAATTGCAAAAATGATCAAGCCGGGGATCACAACATGGGAAATTGAGGAATTTGTTGACCGTTATTTAAGGGAGCACGGGGCAACCCCTGAACAAAAGGGGTACCAAGGCTATCAGTATGCGACATGTGCAAGCATCAATGATGAAATTTGCCACGGGTTTCCGCGGAAAACGCCGTTAAAGGAAGGAGATATCGTCACGATTGATATGGTCGTCAACCTGAACGGCGCGCTGGCTGATTCCGCCTGGAGTTATCCGGTCGGAAAAGTAAGTGAGCAGACGCAAAAACTGCTTGATGTTACAAAAGAAGCGCTTTATAAAGGAATTGAACAGGCCAAACCGGGCAACCGGATCGGTGACATCGGCCACGCCATTCAGACGTATGTGGAAGCACAGGGGTTCTCGGTTGTCCGCAATTTTATCGGCCATGGCATCGGCCCGACGATCCACGAAAAACCGGAAGTGCCGCACTACGGGCTGCCGCATAAAGGACCGCGCATCAAAGAAGGGATGGTCATCACGATCGAGCCGATGGTGAATATCGGCAGCTATGAAACGAAGATGGATGACAACGGCTGGACAGCCCGGACGAGGGACGGATCCCTTTCCGCACAGTATGAACATACCATTGCGATTACAAAAGACGGCATTGTGATCATTACCGATCAGGAAGATTAATGCTGCACTGAAACACGGATCCGGGTTTCTATTCCGGAAACTTAAAAAAGCTGGGAGGCAATAAAGCTCCCAGCTTTTTTACATTCTGAAACCTTCAAAGGCTTTCCATGCTTCGATCCCAAAATCAGGAAGGCAATAAAGGCTCCCCATTTTCTGAAATCGGCCGGAATCAATCTTTTTTCAGGCTGCCGAGCACTTCCACAATAGCTTGCATTTCATTCGGGCTGAATGTATTTTTTTTCATCACCATTTCGTACAAGTCAAACAAATCGTCATAATGGTCAATGCTAAACTGGGACGACTGCAGTGCCGCCGTATTGACCATTTTTAATTTCGCTGTAATTGCCTGCACCATATAAGCCATATTTTGCGCTGATTTTTCTGAGAGATCCAACATTTTCACCCTTTTCGTGTTTTTCTTGTTTTATTATACCGCATGACTACCGATCCCGAAACGTTTCATACGGACCGGAGAGGGAAATATAGTGGTAAACCGGACGGACAGAGGGTGATGAAAATTGGATAAAATTGCACTCCAGGCAGAAAAAAAACGTTCAACCATTGCGGCTTTGTTAGAGAACTCAAAACGGAACGATATTACCGGGATGGCTGCACAGTTATCCTACTTTTTTCTTTTATCTCTATTTCCGCTATTGATCTTTTTGTTTACCTTGCTTCCTTATTTGCCCATTAAAACGGATGATGTGTTAAATATGGTCAGGTATTTTGCGCCAAGCCAGTCGTTCAAGCTGATCGAAACCACCTTGAAAGAAGTGCTGATCAATCGGCACGGCGGCCTGCTTTCTTTCGGGATGATCGCGACTTTGTGGTCCGCTTCAAACGGAATGAACGCGGTCATTAAAGCATTAAACAGGGCTTATAAAGTAGAGGAATCACGCCCGCCTGTCATGCAACGGCTCATGTCGGTGATGCTGACACTTGGGATGATCATCGTGTTTATAGCCGTTATTTTAATTCCTGTGTTCGGCCAGCAGCTCATCCATTATGTGTTTTCTTACTTCGGGCTGCCGAATGATTTGAAAAATTTGATCAATATTTTAAGATGGGCGCTTACGCCGGTACTGCTGTTTATCGTGTTTTCCTTGTTATACTTTTTTGCGCCGAATGAAAAATTTGGCTGCCTGACGGTTGTCCCCGGAGCCATTTTTGCAACAGTCGGCTGGATTGTGGCGTCACTCGCCTTATCGTTTTATGTCAGCCATTTTGGAAATTATAATGCCACATACGGCAGCCTCGGCGGGATGATCATCATGATGCTTTGGTTTTATATTAGCGGCATCATCCTCATTTTTGGCGGTGAACTGAATGCCGTTTTAAATGATAAACACAAAAATTGCTAATTTGGATCATTGCTTTTATGCGCATATTAAAAAAGCGGCAAGTTACCATGACATCTTAGTAAAAAGACGAAGCATTCTAAGTGAAGAAAGGCGTTCCAATTTCCGTCTGTTTTAACAGAGAAGCGTTCTAAGTTAAAACAGACGGACAAATTTCTTCGTTAGAGAAAGGCAGTCAAAATGCCGCGCGATCTAAACACAGAGATCCCCGGGTTAAGATCGCGGCCGGTTTTTCAGGTAGATCTTATCGCAGCCGTTCTCAGCAAAGGAGGTTGCTGAGAACGGCGGACAAAAGGCAAAGCCGGAAGCGGGCAGCTGTCAGGAGTGCCGGGGAACAGCAGCGGCCGTTTTTTTGAAACGGAAAATCAGAACGGACAAAACAAGCAATAGCATACAAATCAGCAGGAAAAATACGGGCCCTTTTGTATATTTAATGATCACGCCACAAAGATAAGGGCCGGCCATGCTGCCAAAGCTGTACAGAATGCCGCACATGATGTTGCCGGCGGGAAGGAGCGGCCGCGGCAGCAGATCGGACAGGTAACTGATCCCGAGAGAAAACGTCGAGCCGACGGCCATACCGGCAACGAAAAAGCAAGCAAACAGCGCGATGACGTTTGATTTGCTAAAAGCAGCCCCCGCAAAACAGGCGCAGCCGATCAAAAGGACCGCAATCAACACTTTTCGCCTTCCGAGCCGGTCGCTTAACATGCCGAGCGGAAGCTGAAAAACGATGCTTCCGATCGAGAAGGCAGGGATAATCATGGAAACAGCATCGACATTTATTCCGTTTCTTAATGCATAAACCGGGAAACTGCTGTTTAAAGACGATTCCATGAATCCGTAACCGAGCGGCGGGAGCAATGCAACCCACGCCAGTTTCCAGACCTTACCAAAGCGCTGAAATGTGGCCAGAAAAGAAACATTTTCCAAATCTGCTTCCGGGTGCTCATTTTTTAAAAGAAAAACGGCCAGCCAGAAACAAAGGCTGATGATGGAGCAGGCAATAAAGGGAAGGCGCTCATCCACATTTACAAGCCTTGTCATATACGGCCCGACGGCAAATCCAAGGCTGAAAAAAAGCCCGTATAACGCAATGTTCCGCCCGAGCTGCCCTTTCCGGGAGAAAGACGTGATCCATGTCTGCGCCGAAAAATTCAGCATATGGTCTCCAATGCCGATGAAAAGGCGCAAAACAAACCAAAACCATAACGATTTCCAGGCCGGAAATAAAAGCAGTGAGGCAAATACGGTCAGCCCGCCTGTTAAAATAAGCGGCTTATATCCGAATTTCCGCAGCGGCGCTTCCATGAGCGGGGATGCAAATAAAACGCCGATATACAGGCCGGTTGCATTCAGCCCGTTCAATGATGCATCAATTCCATCTTTTTCAAAAATAATGGAAATCAGCGGCAAAAGCATGCCCTGTGTAAATCCGGAAACAGAAGTCATCAATACCAAAATCCAAAAACGCATATTTTCATAACGATTCATTGCTCTCACCCGGCTTGTTCTCGTTGTGCATTCGTTCTCTATAGCATAATCAGATCAGAAAAATTTGGCAAGCCAACCGTTCTTTTGTAAAATTTTATAGAAAGCAGATAAGGAGGATGGCCATGAATAAAATGTTTGCCATTATGGTGATGATCGGGGTTCCCGTCTCGGTTGCAGGAGCACTTTTGCACTGGCCGAACGTTTTGATGTTTGCCGTTTACTGCCTGACCATCATTGCGCTGGCCAGTTTTATGGGCCGGGCAACCGAAAGTCTCGCGATTATAGCGGGTCCGCGGATCGGCGGCTTGTTAAATGCCACATTCGGAAATGCGGTGGAATTGATTATTTCATTGTTTTCCCTTGCGGCCGGGCTGCACCAGGTCGTGCTTGCTTCTTTGACAGGCTCTGTGCTCGGGAACTTGCTGCTTGTTGCTGGCATGTCGTTTTTGTTCGGGGGGATCAAATACAAACGCCAAAAGTTCAACGTGTATGATGCGCGGCATAATTCAGGGCTTTTGATTTTCGCGATTTTTGTCGCATTTGTGATTCCTGAAATTTTTTCCATGAATATGTCAGAAGGGAAGACGGTCAGCCTCAGCATTGGCATTTCCATTATTTTAATCCTGCTTTACTTGTTTGCCCTGTTTTTTAAACTGGTGACACACCGCGGGATCTATCAGGACAGGGAAGCACGGGCCCAGCAGAAAGAAGAACATGAAGCGCCGGAATGGTCAAAGGGGAAATCGATCTTTGTGCTTGCCCTTGCGACGCTTGCAGTGGCCTATATTTCGGAAAATCTCGTACATACTTTTGAGTCCGTTGCAAAAAGTTTCGGATGGAGCGAAATGTTTATCGGGATTATCATCGTTGCCATTGTCGGGAATGCCGCTGAACATGCTTCGGCCATTTTAATGGCGGTAAAAAATAAAATGGATATTGCGGTTGAAATTGCATTCGGCTCCACGCTCCAGGTGTCCATGTTTGTCGTCCCCGTCCTGGTGCTCGCATCTTTGTTTTTTGAAAAAGCCATGCCGCTTGTCTTTTCCATACCGGAGCTGGTCTCGATGATCGCTGCGGTCATGCTTACGATCATTTTGGCAAATGACGGGGAAACAAACTGGTTTGAAGGTGCCACCATGCTGGCAGCCTACATTATCATGGGGATCGGTTTTTACTTGCTGTAATTCCGGAATCGGTATCCATCATAGCCGGAAAAAATGCGTGCGATCCATTAACGGGATATAGGAAAATCGGTTTGCAGTAACGCCGGAAGCTTATGTCCATTATAAATGGAAGCAATATGTGCGATACTTTGACAAATACTGGTGAAGCTCATGCATCGGGATAAAAGGAACACGGGTTATCTGCAATAACGCCGGAAACTTGCGGCCCGTTATAAACGGGAGTCCAGCGGTGAACCGGAGTTTTTTCAGTAACGCCGGAAGATATCGGCCGTGTGAAGCGCAAAATACGCTGGCACATCGCGGCGGAGTGCCGTGATGCATGTGGCATAAAGGAGCCGGGTTTTATTTGCATGGAACGGATATTTTAATCCGGGCAGGAAAAAATAACGGTACGTTCGTAACCTCTTGTGAAAGGAGACAACATCAATGAAATGGATGCGGACGATCCTGATTTTCCTGCTTGCCGTACTTTTTGCTGTGCCGGCAGGGGAAGCAAAGCCGGCAGATAAACAGGTGCAAATTCCACAGTCGGTCCTAAACATTACAAAAGAAAATACGTATCCGAACTCGTCGCAGGATCTGCCTTACTTGCAGCCGAGCAAGTTTACCGAAACTTTGCTGAAAACATCTAATGTCAGAATTGAAAACCCGAATCTCGTGCGGATGTTGAATGAAACAAGCGTGAACCGTTCGTTTTTATCGCTCGGCTTGCGCGCGAAAATTTATCTGGGCGAATGGCCGCTGAATTATGAATCCAGCGAAACGTCGCCAAACTGGCAATACCAAAAAATCAATACGAACTACTTTGATAACCGCGGCGGCGATGCCAATTATAAAATGCACTATGTCCAGGAAGCGCAAAAGATCGTGCACGGCGGCCTGACTGCCAGGATTCCGCAAGCGGACGATGTAAAGAAAATGATGCTGTTAAAAGCAATGGAAAACTCGAAGCTGCCGCTTTCCTTTGACACGATTATCGGAGCCGGCACGAAAAAAGGCCATGAATACAATGTCCCGGCAAAACGGCTCGGCTATTTGTATGCTTATGCACCGGCCGTGAACGAAAAAGGAAAAGTGACATACGGCGAAGTGTACCTTGTCCTTAAAGGGACGAAACGGGAAATTTTGGTGAAAAACGTCACTTCCCACGGCATTGGCGCCTGGATTCCGATTCAGGACTATGTTTCGTTCGGCTTTTCCGTGAGCGAACAGCCGAAATAAGGAAGTTTATTGGGCAGGTTCGCCGGCTTCTGAGGAGGCCTGTCTCACGCTAATAAAGAAAAAGCTGTCTGAACGGCAGCTTTTTTCTGTGCCGAAAATGGGGTATACTATAATAAGAAAGAAGTACGTGAGGAGGATTTTTTTGGGGAAAGCGGTATATGACAAGGACCAGCAACTTACTTATTTAATGGAACGGCTGAATATCTTTTTGGAGGTTCTGGATTCGATTGATCCGGAAGCGGCAGGCCTTGAAGATATTGACCGGCTTATTCAAATGATCGATGAAATCGAAATGAAAATGGACCAATTCAAAAAGCGCAAACCGGCCCCTTCTTTGTAAAGGCCGGTTTTTTATCTGGCATCGGGGGACGACTGCTGTTTTGGAACGATATTGCCCTGTTTTCCTGCACGAACAGATACTGCCAGCATTTCCGGCTGCAGAAATGAGAAAGATAAGGAAAACAACAAAAAGGAGTTTGGTTATGAGAAAAGTTTTTGCAACACTTTTTGCAGTCTTCCTGTTTTTTTCAATATGCCCGCAGCGAGATGCTTTTGCCCTTTCCAACGCCCCAATCAACTGGGGATTTAACAAAGGCAAAAACGGGCAGCAGGCGGATGCCGGCGCCGCTTATAACGCCCTTTTGCAAAAATACGGCGGCATTTACAAGGGCAATCCGAATGACAAGTATGTGTATTTGACGTTTGACAATGGATACGAGAATGGGTATACCCCGAAAATACTCGATGTTCTGAAGAAAGAAAAAGTCCCTGCCATCTTTTTCGTCACTGGCCACTATTTAAAATCACATCCGGATCTTGTGAAACGGATGGTGAAAGAAGGCCATATCATTGGCAACCACTCATGGAGCCATCCGGACATGACACAGATTTCCGATGCACAAGTACGTGAAGAGTTGGAAAAAGTGAAAGCAGAAACCGCCCGCCTTACCGGCCAGAAAGAAATGAAATATTTGCGCCCGGCCCGCGGCATCCTGAGCGAACGGACGCTGAAACTGGGCAATGAAGAAGGCTACACCCATGTCCTTTGGTCACTGGCTTACCTCGACTGGGATGTGAACCGCCAGCGCGGCACACAATTTGCCTATGACAGCATCATGTCACAAATCCACCCTGGGGCCATTATTTTGCTCCATACTGTGTCAAAAGACAATGCCAACGCATTGGAACGCGTGATCAAAGACTTGAAAAAACAAGGCTACAAATTCAAAAGCATGGATGAGTTTATGAAAACCGAAAAATTGAAAAAGTAATCAAAGAGGGCTGCCTGAAAAGTGGGCAGCTCTGTTTTTCTTGCCGGAACAGGCTGGTTTCTTGCCAGAAGGAAAAGGGCTTGCCGGGTTGGGTTGAACGAATTGGAAACAATTGTGCCGGCTGATCTTCATTCTTCTGCTGGCCGCGTTCACTGCAGCATGGGCGTCTATTCTGAAATATGCGCCGGTTGATTTTTATTTTTCCGCTGGTGCTGCTTTCACAGCGGCATGGGCGTCTAATTAGACAAATGCTCGCGCGGGTCTGTTGCAATTGTCTAATTGGCAGCTTTATTAGACAAATAGCCGGGCGGATCACCTGCATTTGTCCAATTGGAAACGCTAATTAAACAAATGAGCACGCAACCCTCCTGCAATTGTCTAATTGGTAGAGCCCTAACTGGACAAGTGCTCGAGCAGCCCTTCCGCTTTTGTCTAATTAAAAAGGCTAATTAGACAAATAGCCGTGCAGCTCACCTGCGTTTGTCCAAATAAAAATTCTGATTAGACAAGTAACAGGCCGGGTCTCTTTATCTTGCGTTGTTTTTCATGCGCGTTGAATCGGCAATGAAAAGGGCGAGCGCTTGTGCTATAATACTTAAAAACGAATTGAGAGGACGCCATGTGGGAGAAAATCGTTAAAATCAATGGCCCGTACAATTTTGATCGTGCGCTCGAAAGATTAAGCCTCGACCCGTTGCATGCGGTGGATCCGCTTAGACGGACAGTGAAAATCCCGATATACGGCAAACATCCGGAAACAGCGGCTATCACTGCAACCGGCACGACGGAGGCACCTGCATTTCTCATCAAAGGCGAAAATCCGGATACCGCTGAAATCGTTGAGAAGCGGATTTTTCACCTTTTTCAGTGGGAGAAAGACCTCGCAGGCATCACAAACCATTTTACCGGCACCGCCCTTGAACCGCTTTTTAAAGAACACCGCGGTACACCGTTTGTGCTCGACTTTTCGCCATATGCCTGCCTGGTCAAATGCATCATCCACCAGCAGCTCAATATGAAATTTGCCCATACGCTGACAGAGCGTTTCGTGTACCATTTTGGTTTTCAAAAAGACGGTGTCTGGTTTTATCCGTTTCCTGAAAAAACGGCTGCATTGCAAGTCGCAGATTTACGCGCCCTGCAGTTTAGCGAGCGGAAAGCAGAGTATGTAATCGGGCTTTCCAAATTGGTGGCATCAGGCGAACTGGATCTGGCGGCACTTGAGAAGGAACCGGATGAGGAAATTTTAAAAACGCTCGTGAAAATCCGCGGCATCGGCCCGTGGACCGTGCAAAATTTTCTCATGTTCGGGCTCGGCCGCCTGAATCATTTTCCAAAAGCTGACATCGGCATACAGAAGGCATTGAAAAAACTTTTCCAGCTTGAGAAAAAACCTACTTATGAAGAAATGGACGCTTACGCAAAAGACTGGGAGCCTTATTTGAGTTATGCCTCCTTGTACTTATGGCGCAGCATCGAATAGAAGGACGGATTTTATGCAAAAAGAAGCCATCATTAAACCAAAACAGCAATTTCCCTTGACGATCAAACGGCTCGGCATCAACGGGGAAGGGGTCGGCTATTTTAAGCGGACGGTCGTTTTCGTGCCAGGTGCACTGCCGGGCGAAGAGGTGGTCGTTGAAGCAAAACGGATACACCCGAAATACGTGGAGGGCATTGCCAAAAAGGTGCGAAAACGCTCGCCCCACCGGGTAAAACCCCCGTGCCCGGTTTACGAGCAGTGCGGCGGCTGCCAGCTCCAGCACCTTGCGTACAAGCAGCAGCTTATCGAAAAACGCGACATTGTCATCCAGGCGCTTGAACGCCATACAAAGTTAAAAGTAGACGAACTCGATATCCGCCCGACGATTGGCATGGATAACCCGTGGATTTACCGGAACAAAAGCCAGTTCCAGCTCGGCGAAGACCATGGGAAAATTATTTCCGGCCTCTACAGCCTCGATTCCCACCGGCTGATCAACGTGCCGGAATGCATTGTCCAGCATCCGCTGACAAACAAAGTGACACAAGTGGTGACACAAATTTTAAATGATTTTCATGTCCCGGTGTATAATGAAAAAACCGGGAAAGGCATCGTGCGGACAATTGTCACAAGGGTAGGCACCCAGACCGGCCAAGCCCAGGTTGTGCTGATTACGGCCAGGCGGGAGCTGCCGCGCAAAGATGTCATCCTTTCTGAGATCAAAAAGCGCCTGCCGGAAGTCGTATCGGTTGCGCAAAATGTGAACGCCAAAAAAACGTCGGTTATTTTCGGCGACGAAACGATTCATTTATCCGGAAAAGAAATCATTGAAGAACGGCTCGAAGAATTCACATACGAACTCTCCGCCCGCGCCTTTTTCCAGCTGAACCCGATCCAGACGGTGAAGCTTTACAATGAAGTGAAAAACGCCGCTGCGTTGACCGGCAAGGAGAAAATTGCGGATGCTTACTGCGGTGTCGGCACCATTGGCTTGTGGCTCGCGGACGGCGCATCTGAAATCCGTGGCATGGATGTGATTCCGGAAGCGATTGAAGATGCCAGAAAAAACGCCGCCGCCCACAACATCCCGAACGCCCATTACTTTGCCGGCAAAGCAGAAACCCTCCTGCCGAAATGGCTGGACCAAGGCTGGCGCCCGGACGTTGTCATCGTCGACCCGCCGCGTTCGGGCTGTGACGAAGCCCTCTTACGGACAATTTTGAAGGTAAAGCCGAAAAAATTTGTCTACGTGTCGTGCAACCCTTCCACTTTGGCGAAGGACTTGCACATATTGAGCAAGGCTTATGACGTAGCGTACATGCAGCCTGTGGATATGTTCCCGCAAACGGCGCACGTTGAGTGTGTTGTCTTGATGTCAAGGGTGGAGAAATAAGGTCTATTCAAAGTACTTATAAATAAAGGATTTCCAAGGTTGGAGGGTTTTCTGTCTGATTTCTGGCAGTACCTTTGAACCTTGGAAATCCTTAATTTTTTTTATTGAGGAAACAAGTCGACATTAAAAAAGTGCTTAGGGTTGAGTTGACAGATTAGATGAATTTGTAGGGTTGTGGAGATAGGATAGATATTAATATTGGAAGCTATAAATATTAAACATCAATTAGAATTAATTTTGTATGTGTAAAATTTTACTCGCAGGGGCAGATGAGTGGAAAAAATAGGAAGACACTCTATCATCTAAATGTACACCATGAAATGAACATCTAGAGAGAGGTCTTCCCATGGATATTATATCAATAATTGCTGGATTATTAAAGGATACAAAGAGTCTTATTGAATTTGAAGAACAGGTTAAAATTCTGATGCAAAAAGTTTTTACACAATGGGTTGGGGACGTATTTGAGAAGTTAGATCAAACGATTAGACTGAAGAAACAGGCGGAAGGCTGGCAGTACTGCCGGAG